>NZ_JBYSXE010000016.1:654-47145 GCF_058781925.1 Sphingobium sp. FW306-1B-F04DB
TGGAGCGGGCGAAGGGATTCGAACCCTCGACCCCAACCTTGGCAAGGTTGTGCTCTACCCCTGAGCTACGCCCGCTCGAGCGTATGCCTGTATCGACAGGTCTGTATGAATGGAGCGGGCGAAGGGATTCGAACCCTCGACCCCAACCTTGGCAAGGTTGTGCTCTACCCCTGAGCTACGCCCGCTCGATGCGTGACCGGCGGACAAAGCCACCGGCGGGTGAGGCGCGGCTGTTAGCATCGGGCTTCGGGGGCCGCAAGCCCTTTGCGGAGTTTTTTGCTTTTCCGTGCGACGCGGCTTTGGACTTGGCATATGGGGGGCGCGCCCCACATAAGGGCGGCGAAATTCTGGAAGGAGCGAGGTTGTGGCGAGTCTGGGACTGGGTGCGGAAGAACGCGAGGCGCTGGAGGCCTTCAAGCGCGACGTGGTCGAACCGTCGATGACGCAGCTCATCATCCTCGATTTCTGGGCCGACTGGTGCGGGCCGTGCAAGCAGCTTGGCCCCGTGCTCGACAAGATCGCCGAAAGCTATGTCTCTAGGGGCGTCAAGCTGGTCAAGATCGACGTCGAGGCAGATAAGGCGATCGCCGCGCAGTTTCGCATTCAGTCGATCCCGACGGTCTATGCGGTGTTCCAGGGGCAGATCGTCGCCGACCTGACCAATGCGCGCACCGAGGCGCAGCTTTCGCAGATCCTTGACCAGATATTGCGCCAGTTGCCCATCCAGAGCGAGGCTGCCGACCTGAAGCAGGAAATCGCGCCGCTGCTCGCGATGGGCGAAGAGGTGCTGGCCGAGGGCGATGCCGAGCGCGCGCTGGGCATCTTCAGCCAGATCGTCGAAATGGCGCCCGAGGATGCGGCGGCGCTTTCGGGCCAGCTGCGCGCCGCGATTGCGGCGGGCCATGTCGATCAGGCCGAGGCGATGCTTGCTGCGCTGCCCGAGGATCTGAAGAAGGATCCAGCGATCCAGCGTGCCGAATCGGCACTGGCGCTGCAGAAGGAGGCTGCGCCCGTCGACGACCTCGCCGGACTGCGCGCGCGCGTCGAGGCCAATCCCGATGATCACGAAGCGCGCTACGAGCTGGCGGGCGGACTGATGGCCGCGGGCGACCGCGAAGGCGCCGCCGATGCGCTGCTCGAGATCATCCGTCGCGATCGCGACTGGAACGACAGTGCCGCGCGCGGCCGGCTGCTCAAGCTGATGGAAGTCGTCGGGCTCGAGGACCCCTGGGTGTCGGCACTGCGCCGTCGGCTTTCGGCGATCCTGTTCACCTGATGAGCAACAAGACCACGCGGCTGTCGGTCTTTCCACTCGGCGGCGCGATATTGTTTCCGCGGATGCAGCTGCCGCTGCACATCTTCGAACCGCGCTATCGCGCTCTCGTGAGCGACGCGATGGCGCGCGACCGCCGTATCGGCATGATCCAGCCCAAGGCGGGCGGTGAACCGCCCGCGCTGTTCGACGTGGGCTGCATCGGGCGGATCGCGCATGTCGAGGCGCTGCAGGACGGGCGCTACAATATCGTGCTCGAAGGCGTGTCGCGCTTTCGCGTGCTGCGCGAGCTCGATGTCTCCACGCCCTTCCGCCAGCTCGAGGTGACGCTCGAAGGATTCGATACCGATGTCGAGGAGCGTGCGCTCGCGATTGCGGAGCGCGCGGCGCTCGAGACCGAGGCGCGGCGCTTCGCCGAGGCGCAGGGCTACGCCGTCGACTGGGAAGCGGTGACGCGGCTCGACGATGAATCGCTGGTCAACGGTATCGCGCAGATCGCGCCCTTCGACATCGCCGCCAAGCAGGCGTTGCTTGAGGCGCCGCACATCGTGGCGCGCTGTGACCTGATCATCCAGCTGATGCAGTTCTTCGGTCGCCACCACGGCGGCGATGATGAAGGCGTCACGCTGCAGTGACTCGCAAGCCCGATCCCGAACTGCTCGCAATCCTCGTCTGCCCGGTGACCCGCGAGCAGCTGCGTTACGATGCAGAGCGGCAGGAGCTTGTCTCCGAGGCCGCGGGGCTTGCTTATCCGATCAGGGACGGCGTGCCCGTGCTGCTCGTCGAGGAAGCGCGCCCGCTCGACTAGAGCGCTTTCCGCAAAAGTGGAAACCGGTTTTGCGGTCGGAAAGCATCAAAAATG
The DNA here is from genome assembly GCF_058781925.1 of Sphingobium sp. FW306-1B-F04DB. Lineage (NCBI taxonomy): Bacteria > Pseudomonadati > Pseudomonadota > Alphaproteobacteria > Sphingomonadales > Sphingobiaceae > Sphingobium > Sphingobium sp. FW306-1B-F04DB. Next base: position 2,790 of record NZ_JBYSXE010000016.1, read on the forward strand.
TACATGCCCCCAGCATGTTAATTTTTGACGCTCTCCAGCAAATTGACTCTGGACCATTTTCCGAGCCGCCGGGTGATTCCACCCGGCTCGAAAATGGTCTAACGGCTGGTCAGATCCAGATATCGGCGGTGTGGAGGATCAGCCCGACCAGCCCGCCGACCAGCGTGCCGTTGACGCGGATATATTGCAGGTCGCGCCCGACCGCGTTTTCGAGCCGGCCCGTGATCGTATCGGCGTCCCAGCCGCGGACGGTATCCGAAACGAGCCGGACGATGCCGTCGCCATAGGTAGCGGTCGCGCCCACCGCGGTGCGGCGCGCGAAGCGGTTGATCGTCTCGCGCAGCCGCGCGTCGTGCTGCAGCGTGGTGCCGAGATGCCTGAGCGCCTCGCCGAGCTTGCCCGCCAGCGCTGCATCGGGGTCGCGCGCGGCCTTGAGCAGGCCCCGCCGCGCCTGCTCCCACAGTCCGTCGATCCAGCGCTGCATCGCGGGATTGCGGATGATCTCGCCCTTCCAGCGGTCGACCTTGGCCTGCATTTCCTTGTCGTTCTGCAGGTCGAAGGCGAGGTTGGCGAAGGCCTCGTTGATCCGCGCGCGCAGTGGATGGTCGGGCTCGTCGGCCATGTCGAAGAGCAGCTTGTGCAGTCCCTTGATGATCGCGTTGGCGACGTTCTCGTCGAGCCCCGTCCAGCGCAGGATGCTTCCCGCGCGCTCGTGCACCATGTCGCGGATGATGTGCTCGTTGGCGGCGAGCGTCTCGCCGGCCCAGTTGATCAGCCCTTCCTGCAGCGGCAGGTGGCGCCCCTCCTTCATCGCGGCCTCGATCGCCTGGCCGAGGATCGGGCCGACATTGAGCGCGTCGAGACGTTGCGCGATCGCCTGCTTGACCATGCCGCCCAGCCGTTCCTGATCGAGCGCGTCGAGGATGTCGGCGGCGAGCCGCGATGCGCCCTGGCGCAGCCGGCCTTCGCCGGTGACGTCGGGATTGGCGAGGAAGCGTCCCGCGGCGGCCGCGACGTCCACGCGGTACATGCGCCGCGCGACGACGGTGGGCGTCAGGAAATTGTCGCGCAGGAACAGCGCGAGCGTGTCGCCGATCCGGTCCTTATTGCGCGGGATGATCGCGGTGTGGGGGATGGGCAGGCCGAGCGGATGGCGGAACAATGCGGTCACCGCAAACCAGTCGGCCAGCCCGCCGACCATCGCCGCCTCGGCAAAGGCCTTTACAAAACCCCAGAAGGGATGAAGCGGCTCCATGTAGCGCGCCAGAAGGAACACCGCCGCCATCAGGACCAGAAGCCCCGTGGCGGCGGCGCGCATGCCCGCCGCGCCATTGGGTGCGACATTCAGGCGCGTGATCCCCGTTCTTTCGAACAATCCCATGCTGCTAGAATGGTCCGGCAGCGAAATGGTTCACTCCGCGGGTTGGGGCGAGAGGTCACCTCCCGACCGATGCTCGGGCCGATAGGTGAGCAGCCGCATGCGGAGCCACGGCCCGATGCGCTTCTCAAGACCGTCGGCAAGGCTGAACGCCGAGGGAACGATCGCCAGCGTCAGCAGCGTCGACAGGATCAGGCCGCCGATCACCACGGTGCCCATCGGCGCACGCCACGCGCCGTCGCCGGTCAGCGAGATCGCGGTCGGCACCATGCCCGCGACCATCGCGACCGTCGTCATCACGATCGGCTGCGCGCGCTTGTGGCCTGCATCCATGATCGCCTCGAACTTGGGCACGCCCTTGTGCATCTCCTCGATCGCGAAATCGATCAGCAGGATCGAGTTCTTGGCGACGATGCCGAAGAGCATCAGGATGCCGATGAACACGGGCAGCGACAGCGGCTGTCCCAGGATGAAGAGTGCGATCAGGCCGCCCAGCGGCGCGAGCAGCAGCGACCCCATATTCACCAGCGGCGACATGAAGCGCTTGTAGAGCAGCACGAGCACGCCGAAGACGAGCAGCACGCCCGAGAAGAGCGCGATCATGAAGCTCTGCATCATCTCCGCCTGCCATTCGTCCTCGCCAAAGGGCGCGTTGGATACGCCCATGGGAAGATTCTTCATGATCGGCAGTGCGTTGATCTTTTCCATCGCATCGCCCTTGACGACGCCGGGGGCGAGGTCGGCGCCGACGAAGACGCGACGGTTCTGCTTGTAGCGCTGGATCGTCGTCGGGCCCGAGCCGAAGCTGATATCGGCAACGCGGCTCAAGGGCACGCTGCCCCCCGATGCGGTGGGCACCGGCAGGTTCTCGATCGTCGACAGATCGCGACGCGACCGCTCGGGCAGCATCACGCGGATCGGGATCTGACGGTCGCTGAGCGAGAATTTCGCGCTGTTCTGGTCAATATCACCCAGCGTCGCGATGCGGATCGTCTGGCTGAGCGCGGCGGTCGTCACCCCGAGCTGCGCCGCAATGTCGAGCCGCGGCTTGATGATCAGCTCGGGCCGCCGCATGTCGGCATTGACGCGCGGCGCGCGCACCAGGTTGAGTGTCTTCATCTGTTCGACCAGCGTCGCCGCGGTCTGATCGAGCAGCTTCGAATCCGAACCAGAGAGCATGATCGAGATATCGCGGCCGGTGCCGCCGCCGCCCGACTGCGACAGGAAGCTGACGCGCGCGTCGGGGATCTGCGACAATTGTGGCGCGATGTCGCGTTCATAGTCGATGCTCGAGCGCTCGCGATCCTTTTTGAGCGTGATGAAGATATTGGCGTTGCCCTCGCGGATGCTTTCGAGTGCGGTCCGCGTTTCGGGTTGCGCATTGATGATCGCAGCGACCTTGTCGGCGACGACCTCCGTCTGCTTGATCGTCGTGCCTGGCACCATCTCGATGCTGACACGGCTGAAATCCGAGTTGGTCGTCGGGAAGAACTGGCTGGGCAGGACAAAGAACATGCCGATCGTCGCGGCCAGCGCCAGCGCTCCGATGCCCATCGTCTTCCAGCGATTGGTCAGCGTCCAGCGCAGCATCTTCACGTAACGATCCATCATCCAGCCTTCGCCGTGCTGCGCCTCGCCATGCGCCTTCAGGAAATAGGCGGCGATCATCGGGGTGATCATTCGCGCAACCGCAAGGCTGATCAGCACCGACGCGACGACGGTCAGGCCGAAATTCTTGAAGAACTGACCCGACACGCCCGGCATCAGGCCTACGGGCAGGAACACCGCGACGATCGAGAAGGTGGTCGCGACCACAGCCAGGCCGATCTCGTCGGCGGCGTCGATCGACGCCTGGTAGGCGCTTTTGCCCATGCGCATATGTCTGACGATGTTCTCGATCTCCACGATCGCATCGTCGACCAGCACGCCCGCCACAAGACCGAGCGCGAGCAGCGAGAGCGAGTTGAGCGTGAAGCCCATCAGATCCATGATCCAGAAGGTCGGGATCGCTGAAAGCGGGATGGCGAGCGCGGAAATCGCGGTCGCGCGCCAGTCGCGAAGGAACAGGAACACCACGACGACCGCGAGCACCGCGCCCTCGATCATCGCCAGCATCGAGCTGTGATACTGGTCCTTGGTGTAGTCGACGCTGGTGAAGAGCTGGGTGAACTCGACGCCCGGGTTTTCCTTCTCGATCTGCTTCAGGACCTTCATCGCCTCGTCATAGACGGTGACGTCGGAGGCGCCTTTGGCGCGCGACATCGAGAAGGTGACGACCTGCTTCCCGTTGACCTTGCCGATCCGCTTCTGTTCGCCATAGCCGTCGGTGACCGTCGCGACGTCCGCGAGCTTGACGGTGCGGCCGCCGGCCAGCGGGATCTGCGTCTGCGACAGTTCGAAGGCGTTGGCGGCGTTGCCGAGCACGCGCACCGACTGGCGAGATCCCGCCACCTCGGCGCGGCCGCCCGCCGCGTTGATGTTCACCTGGCGCAGGATCTGGTTGACCTGCGACGCGGTGACGCCGAGCGACTGCATCCGCGCGGGATCAAGGATCACACGTATCTCGCGGTCCACCCCGCCATTGCGATCGGCCGCGCCCATGCCCTGGATCGACAGCAGCCGCTTGGCGACGGTGTCGTCGACGAACCAGCTCAACTGCTCGATCGTCATGTCGGGCGCGCCCACCGCGTAATAGCCGATCGGATTGCTCGACGTGGTTTCCTTCTCGATAAAGGGCTCGAGGATGCCGTCAGGAAGCTGCCCGCGAACCTGGTCGATCGCGTTCTTCACCTCGTTGACCGACTGGTTGATGTCGGTGCCGATCTCGAATTCGATTACCGTGGTCGAGGAGCCTTCATTGGCGGTCGAACTGATGCTGCGCACGCCCGAGATCGTGCGGACCGAGGATTCGACGAGCCGCGTGATCTGGTTCTCGATCTCGCTGGGTGCCGCGCCCGGCTGTGAGATCGACGCAATCACGACGGGGAATTCGATGTCGGGATTGTCCTGCACTTCCATCCGCATGAAGCTCAGGATTCCCGCCAGCGTCAGGCCGACGAAGAGCACGATGGGCACGATCGGATTGCGGATCGACCATGCGGAGACATTTCTGAAATTCATCGCTTCACGTCCCGTCTGGGCTATGCTTGCTCTTCGCCGGCGATATCGCCGGCTTCTCCTAGTTTTTCTGCAATGCGGGCTTTACGGTCTCGCCGGGGTTCAGGAAGCCGCCGGCGCGCAGCACCACCTTGTCGGTCGGATTGAGGCCCGAGGCGATCGCAATCCCGTCGGGCGTCACCGTTCCCGTCGTCACCTCGCGGCGTTCGATCTTGTTGCCCTTGCCGACGATATAGACGAACTGCTTGCCCTTTTCGTCGCTCATCACCGCGGACTCGGGCAGGACCGGCGCTTGCTGCGAGCCTGCGACGATCCGCGTCGACGCAAAGCCGCCGGGACGCAGTGCCTTGTTGTATGCGAGCGAAATGCGCGCGATGCCCTGTCGGTTGTCCTGATTGACCACGGGCGCGAGCTGCCAGACCCGCCCTTCAAAGCCCTGATCCGAGCCGACGGGCGTGACGATTGCGCGCGAGCCGACGGGCAGGACGCTAAGGTCGGCCTCGTTGAGCTGCGCCTTGAGTTCCATCTCACCGCCCTTGGCGAGGCGGAACAGCACGCCGCTGCCTCCGCCGATGACCTGGCCCGGTTCGACCTCGCGCGTCAGCACCAGGCCGGCTTCGGGCGCGCGGATGTCGAGCCGCCCCGTGCGCGCCCGGTTTTCGGCGAGCGTTGCTTCGGCCACACGCACGCGTGCCACCGCGGAATCGCGCGTCGCGGTCTTGCGATCGATATCGGCCTTGGAAATGAAGCCGCGCCCAACCAGCGCCTGCGCACGCTCGAGCTCGGCCTGAGCCAGCCGTGCATCGGCGCGCGCGACGTTGATCTGGGCGGCGAGCTGCGCATTCTGCTGCGTCTGAACCGAACGCTCGATGACGGCGAGGACCTGGCCCGCACCGACCCAGTCGCCGGGTTCGACCAGTACGCGCTGCACCATGCCGCCTTCGCCGACGACGCCGACGGGCATTTCGCGCCGCGCAGCGAGCGTGCCCGTGGCTGCGATGACGCGATCGACCGCACGTACGCCCGGCGCAACGACGGTAACAACGGGCATCGTCTTGGCGGCGCCACCGGGGCCGGTAGCCGCGCCGTCCTCCTCCCCGCTGCCAAAGGCGAGGAAAGCGACGAGCGCGAGGATCGCTATCGCTGCGGCGGCAAGGATGACGATGCGACGCCGGCGGCGCTGCAACCGTTCCTCATCCGACAGGATGTCGATGTCAGCGCCATTTTCGGCGAAACGCGATTCGTAGTTCATCATTGCCTGCTTTCAGCTCTGCAGCACGGGTGTACGGTAAGTGTATTATAGCAATAAGTCACCAGCCTCAAGCGGGACTTTTGAAAGCGCGCCTTCCTGCCCCCGACGAGGGCGAAAAGCAAGGATTTTTCGAAGGGAATCGCTGGGTTGTAACGGATGGATCACATTTGGCGGCTTGCCATTTTCCGCGATCGAAGGAAGAGTGCGCCGCTTCGGCGGACGCGTCTTAGGAGGGAAGGCGATGGGCGATTTTCTGTGGTGGATACTCATTGGGCTTGTCGCGGGCGGACTGGGCAAGCTCATCATGCCGGGCAAGGATCCCGGGGGGTGCTTCGTCACGATCCTGATCGGCATCGCGGGCGCATTGCTTGCGGGGTATGTCGCGCAGATCATCGGCCTGTCGGAGCCCAATGAACAAAGCGGTTTCTGGAAGAGCATCATCAGCGCCACGATCGGCGCGATCGCGCTGCTCGCGCTGTATCGCGTGATGCTCAGGTTCCGCGGCAAGGGTTGAGGCGGCGAGCGCGTGCATTCAGCCGCCGTGCAGCCAGGCTATGCTCAAACGCCTTGACGACGAAAGGATGTCCTTTCGCTGAAACAAGGAGTTATGCGTTCATGCACAAGGCTATTCCCGCGCTTACGCTCGCCCTGCTGGCCGCCGCGCCATCGACGCTGTCCGCGCAGACCCCGGTCCCCGGCCATGTTGTGATGATCCAGGGAACCCGGCTCGACATCGTGGCCGCGGGCGAAACGCGGCGCACACCGGATATCGCGGTGATCAGCGCGGGCGTGGTGACGCAAGCCAATGACGCCGCAGGCGCGATGCGCGAGAATGCGGCGCGGATGGCACGCGTCATCGCTGCGGTCAAAAAGGCAGGGGTCGCCGAGCGTGACGTGCAGACGAGCACGATCAACCTCCAGCCGCAATATCGCTATGGCGAGAATGTCCCGCCGGTGATCACGGGCTATCAGGCGATCAACACCGTCAGCGTCCGCTTTCGCGACGTCGCCAGGAGTGGAACGATCCTTGACGCGCTGGTCGCCGAGGGCGCCAACCAGATCAATGGGCCAAGCCTGCAGATCGACAAGCCCGAGGCGGCCGAGGACGAGGCGCGGGTCGATGCGATCAGGAAGGCACGCGCGCGCGCCGATCTCTATGCGGGCGCGGCGGGGCTACGCGTGAAGCGCATCCTCTCGATCAGCGAGACTGGGGGCTACGCCCCGCCGCCGCCTATCCCCTATGTGATGGCCAACGCACGAAAGGCCGAGGCCGACACCGCGATCGTCCCTGGCGAGCAGACGGTGGGAGTCACCGTCACGGTGAGCTTCGAGCTCGAATAGCGCTCAAGCGCTGGGCCGCGCGAAACGGCTTCGCGCGGCTCCTTTGCGCCGGCTGCCTCCGCGTCAGCGCACCCTGCCGCGGCGGATCAGATTGACGATTCCAAGAAGCACGACCGCACCGACAAACGACGCGACGAGCGAGGTCACGTTGATCCCGGCATTGTTGATCGAGCCCCCGGTCAGCACCAGGCCGGCGAGGAACGCACCGACAATGCCCACGACAATGTTGAGAAAGATGCCCTGTTGCGCATCGGTGCGCATCACGATGCTGGCAAGCCAGCCGATGACGCCGCCGATGATCAGCCAAAGAATGAAAGAGAGCATATTCCGTCCTCCTGCCTTGGCGCGCCTCTTGGAAATGGGCCGCCTGACACGGATTATACGGATGATTGGGACGTTTGTTCCATCCCCGTCACGTAATGCACTGGACTTGAAAATGATTTCTCCGCCCCTTCGACTGGCGAAGGGGCGGAGAGATCTCGAAGGACACGGCTGCTGTCGTGACCGCGCCCGTCTCAATATTTCTGCTGGCGTTCGTAGAGCGATTTGTAATGCTGGATGCGCGTCACGCGCAGCCCCGGCATGCCCGAACGATCGACCGCGCGCTGCCACCCCGCAAATTCCTCGAGCGTCAGACCATAACGCTCGCACACCTCGTCGACGCTCAGCAATCCACCGTTAACCGCGGCCACGACTTCGGCCTTGCGACGGACCACCCAACGCGAGGTGGACGGCGGCGGCAATGTGTCCAGCGTCAGCGGCTCGCCAAGCGGACCGATAACCTGGGCGGGGCGGATTTTCTGGTTTTCGATCATTCCTACCTCAAAACACGGGGCACTTCCGCCCTCGAACCTTCTTGCTGAATCAAGCTATGCCGAGTGCGTTGAAATAAGACTAAACCGCCAAGGTAAATTTTCTGGTCATTTTCGAAAATCTTCCGACAGCGACCGTGCCACGTCGGCGTTGAAGCTGCCCGACATCGGGGCCCCCGGAGAACCCGCATTTCGCATGAAGAGATCGATCGGGGGGTGAGGCTCGCCGCCGCGCGCCTTTTCGCAATTTTCAAGCAGAATCTGATGCTTGGCCGTGGTGCTGGCCGATTGATGCGCCGAAAGCCCCGCAAGCAGCACCGCGAAGTCGGGCGCGGGCGAGTCGGTAGCCGCCGCCTGTTCGAATCGTGAAAACGCCAGCTTCATCGCGACTCGGTTGCCCCTTTCCTGCTTCCCGGGATGTAACCCGGAATGCTGAATCAGCCGTAAATTCCGGCGGAAACCGGCTGCAACCGCGGGATTGCGCGGGGCGCGTTTTGCGTCTTGCGCCGAACATCGCTATGGGGACGCCCGACATGTCCCCCGAATTTCAGCTCGAAGGCCCGATGAAGGCCCGCCGTATCGTCGTCGCCATGTCGGGCGGCGTTGACAGCTCGGTCGTGGCCGCGCTCGCGGCGCGCACGGGCGCCGAGACGATCGGCATCACGCTCCAGCTCTACGATCATGGCGCCGCGGTCGGCCGCACGGGAAGCTGCTGCGCGGGGCAGGATATCCGCGATGCGCGCGCGGTCGCCGACAAGCTCGGCATAGCGCACTATGTCTTTGATCACGAAAGCCGTTTTCGCGACTCCGTGATCGAGGATTTCGCCGCTGAATATATGGCCGGCCGCACGCCGATCCCCTGCGTGAAGTGCAATATGGGGGTGAAGTTCACCGACCTGTTCAGGCTGGCGAAGGATCTCGGCGCCGACTGCCTCGCGACGGGCCATTATGTCCGCCGCGTGGAAGGCGCGCAGGGCGCCGAGTTGCACCGCGCGGCCGATCCCGCGCGCGACCAGAGCTATTTCCTGTTTGCCACCACGCAGGGCCAGCTCGACTATCTGCGCTTCCCGCTCGGCGGCATGCCCAAGCCACAGGTGCGCGAGATTGCGGCCGAGCTCGGCCTCGGCGTCGCGATGAAGCCCGACAGCCAGGACATCTGCTTCGTGCCCGATGGGGACTATGCGAAGATCGTCCGCAAGGTCCGTCCCGACGCCGATACCGCGGGTGAGATCGTCGATCTGGCGGGCAATGTGCTTGGCCGGCACAGGGGCTTCATCCATTTCACCGTCGGCCAGCGTCGCGGGCTCGAGATCGGCGGGCAGGCCGAGCCGCTTTACGTGATCCGGCTCGATGCCGCAACGCGGCGCGTGATCGTCGGCCCCCGGCGCGCGCTGGGCGTCTCGGCCGCGCGCATCTCGGGCATCAACTGGATCGGCGACGATCATCACGGTCCGCTCACAGCAAAGGTGCGCTCGCTCGCCAGGCCCGTGCCCGCACGGCTGGAGGGCGACCGCGTGGTGTTCGACGAGCCCGAATATGGCGTGGCGCCCGGTCAGGCGGCTGTGCTTTATGACGGCGACCGCGTGCTCGGCGGTGGCTGGATCGAGGAAACCGAGGCCGCGGAGCTGGCCGAGGCAGCCTGAAGATCGGTCTCCCCTATAGGTGACCGGTTCTGGTAAGCGATGGCCGATCTCTCTCTGGAGCGGATAGGATGGACCTGAAGCACTCTGCGGTCGCGATCATCCCATGCAATGACCTTGATGCAAGCCAGGCCTTTTACGAGCGGCTGGGCTTTGCGGCGACGTCGATATACGACACGCATGGCTATCGCATACTCCACGATGCACATGGCGCGAGCGTTCATCTGACGCGCGCCGCGCCGGGATGGGTAGTGTCCGAGCGCAATCCCCATGGCGTGTATTTTTACAGCAAAGACGTGGACTCACTGGCCGAAGGCTTCGGCTCTCGTGCTGAGGCCAAGCCTTGGGGACTTCGCGAATTCGCGGTTTCAGATCCGAACGGCACCCTGATCCGGGTCGGTTGGCCCGGATAGGGTCAAAGCATGAAGCTGCCCTCGATCACCGTCACACAGCGCGCCTCGAGGATCACACGATCGCCCTCGAGCCGGCATCGCATATGCCCGCCCCGCGCGGAAGCCTGAAAGGCCGAGAATGCGTTGCGGCCGAGCCGCTCGGCCCAGAAGGGAACGAGCGTGGCGTGCGCCGAGCCCGTGACCGGATCCTCATCGATCCCCCAGGCCGAGACGAAGACGCGGCTCGCGATATCGGCACTGTCGCCAGGCGCGGTGACGATCGCCATCGTGTCGATGCCCGCAAGGCGCCGGAAATCGGGCGCGGCGGCGCGGACCGCTGCTTCGTCGGGCAGCAGCACGATATGGATGCGCTCGACGCCGTTACTATCCACGAACACGGGTGCGCCGGGCAGCCCGAGCGCGTCGAGCAGCGTGTCGTCGCGTCCCGGCACCATCTGCGTCGCGGGCAGGTCAAGCGCATAGCCGTCGGCCGCGCGTCGCACTTCGAGCAGCCCCGCCTTGCGCGTCCGGAAGCGCACGCTGGTGCGCGCGGGATCGTCACTGAGCACGACATGTCCCGCGGCGAGCGTCGCATGACCGCACAGCGGAACCTCGGTGGTCGGCGTGCACCAGCGCAGCTCGTAATCGGCACCGCCCCCGGCAGGGACGAGAAAGGCGGTCTCGGAGAGATTGTTCTCCATCGCGATCGCGATCAGCCGTTCGTCGGGCAGCCATGCGTCGAGCGGCATCACCGCTGCGGGATTGCCGGTGAAGGGCCCGTCGGCAAAGGCGTCGACCTGGGTGAAGCGCAGTTTCATTCGGGTGTCTCCCGCAGTTTTTCGTCGGCCTCTCCCAGCCGGTCTATCTGACCTTCGGGGTCGAGATGGATGAGGATCTCGGTGTCCGGAAATTCGACCATCAGCCTGCGCTCGACCGCTTCGGTGATGTCGTGCGCCTCGGCGACGGTCATCTCGGGCCGCACCCATATATGGAACTGCGCGAAGTCCTGCGCGCCGCTCGAACGTGTGCGCAGGTCGTGAATGCCGATCAGGTCGTGATTCTGCGCCGCGATGGCGAGAAAGCGCTGGCGCTTTTCCTCGGGCCATTCGCGGTCCATCAACTGGTTGATCGCGGTGGTCGAGGCCCTGAGCGCGCCAAAGAGCAGCCAGAGCGCGATCAGCACACCAAACACCGGATCGGCGCCGGTGAGGCCGAGATACTGGTCGAGCACCAGCGCGGCGATCACCGCGCCGTTGAGCAGCAGGTCCGACTGGTAATGGACATTGTCGGCGGTGATCGCGATCGAGCCCGTCTGGCGGATGACGCGGCGCTGATAGGCGATGAGCGCGACCGTCGCGGCGAGCGCGGCGATCGAGACCAATATGCCATATTCGGCATTGGCGCTGACCTCGCCCGCGATCAACCGCCGCACCGCCTGCACCGCAATGCCGCATGCCGACACCGATATGATCATGACCTGGAAGAGTGCGGCGAGCGCCTCCGCCTTGCCGTGCCCGAAGCGGTGGTCGTGGTCCGCGGGTTGCGCGGCGTAGCGCACGCTGAACAGCGTCACCAGCGATGCGACGAGATCCAGTCCGGTATCGGCGAGCGATCCGAGCATCGCGACCGAGCCCGTTTCCCAGGCCGCCCAGCCCTTGAGCGCGAGCAGGAACAATGCGGTCCAGACGCTGGCGATCGCCGCGCGGCGGGTCAGCGTCGCGCGCGTCACGGGTAGAGCAGTCCCTCGTGCCAGCCATCGCCCGTACGCGTGAACAACCGGCGCTCGTGGAGGCGGTGTTCGCGGTCCTGCCAGAACTCGATACATTCGGGCGTTACGCGATAGCCTGACCAGTGCGGGGGACGGGGTACATCCTTGCCCTCGAAGCGCGCCGTCATCTCGTCGAACCGGGCTTCGAAGGTCTCGCGCCGGTCAAGCGGGCGCGACTGGTCCGATGCCCAGGCGCCGAGCTGGGAATCGCGGCTGCGCGTCGCGAAATAGGCATCGGCGAGCGCGTCGTCGACATGACTCACAGCGCCCTCGATACGGACCTGTCTGCGCAGCGACTTCCAGTGGAAGAGCAGTGCCGCGCGGGAATTGGCCGCCAGTTCGCCGGCCTTGCGGCTCTGCTGGTTGGTGTAGAACACGAAGCCATCGGGGCCGTGCCCCTTGAGCAGCACCATCCGCAGCGACGGGCGCCCCCCCGCATCGGCGGTGGCGAGCGCCATCGCATTCGAATCGTTGAGCTCATGCGCGCGCGCTTCGGCGTACCAGCTGTCGAACAGGGCGAAGGGATCATTGGTCATGACGCTCATCTAGGCGATGCGCGCGCGATGCCAAAGCGCCAATCGGGCATGACTGGCCATCCCGTGCTCTGCCCCCCTTGCGCGGCGACAAGCGACTGCCAATCTTGATCTTTCGAAACGAGAAGCATGGAAGAAGGCTGCAAGAGCCGTTATCGGGGACAGCATGGCAGACCCCTATGTGACACTGGATGTTCCCCGCGGCGCGAGCGAGGCCGATATCAAAAAGGCCTATCGCAAGCTCGCCAAGGAGCTTCACCCCGACCGCAACAAGGACAATCCCAAGGCGGCCGAGCGCTTCGCGCAGGTGACTTCCGCCTATGACCTGCTGACCGACAAGGACAAGCGCGCGCGCTTCGACCGCGGCGAGATCGATGGCGATGGCAATCCCACCTCGCCCTTCGGCTTTGGCGGCGGCGGGCATGGTGGCGGCTTTCGCCCGCAGGGCGGCGGCGCGCAGTTCGAATTTGGCGACGATGGCGTCGATTTCGGCGACATCTTCGACGGGCTGTTCGGCGGCGGGCGCAGCCGCGGCGGTTTCGGCGGCTTCGGGCGCGGGCGCCAGGCGCCGCCCACCAAGGGCGCCAATGTCGCCTATCGCCTCGCCGTGTCGTTCGAGGACGCCGCGGCGCTCAAGCCGCAGCGGATCACGCTGCAGGATGGCAAGACGATCGACCTCAAGCTGCCCAAGGGGGTCGAGACGGGCACGCAGATGCGGCTTTCGGGCAGGGGCCAACCCGGGCCGGGCGGCGCGGGCGACGCCATCGTCACGATCGAGATCCGTCCGCACCGCTTCTTCAAACGCGATGGCGACAATGTCCGGCTCGACCTGCCCGTGACGCTCAAGGAGGCGGTGCTCGGCGCCAGGGTCAAGGTGCCGACAGTGGATGGTGCGGTGATGCTAGCGATTCCCAAGGGCGCGACATCGGGCAAGGTGCTGCGGTTGAAGGGCAAGGGCTTTCACGCCAAATCGGGCGAGCGCGGCGATCAGCTCGTCACGGTGATGGTCGACATCCCCGCCGAGGATGCGGCGCTCGAGGGCTTTGTCGAGGGCTGGACCGGAGAAGACGGGCGCAACCCGCGCGCGGGGCTGGGCGTATAGTCCTCAATGCAGGACCTGCATCCCCATTCGCCCGAGGAACGTCGCAAGCGTCTTGCACGTGCGGCGCGGGATGCGGTGCAGGAGGGAATCGACCGGGTCCGCCCGGGGACATATCCGTTCACCGTCGCCAAAAGGGTGATCGTCGGGGTCTATGACGACGGTTTCCTGCACGCGGGCAACCTCGCCTATCTGGCGCTGGTCACGCTCTTCCCCTTTTTCATCGTCGCCGCCGCGATCGCCCGGCTGTTCGGGCGCACCGAGGACGGGATCGCGACCGTCAACGCCTTTCTGATGACGATGCCGCCCAATGTCGCGGCGGTGCTCGAAAAGCCGATCAACGACGTTCTCGCGGCGCGCTCGGGATCTTTGCTCTGGATCGGTGCGCTGATCGGGCTGTGGACCACGGGGAGCTTCATCGAGACGATCCGCGATATCCTGCGCCGCGCCTATGGCGTTCGCTACACGCGTCCCTTCTGGGAATATCGGCTGGGATCGATCGGGATCATCGTTGCGTCGGTGATCCTCGTCTTCGCCGCGTTCAGTTTTCAGGTTACGCTTGTCGCGATCGAGCAGTTCATCGACCGTTTCCTGCCGTTCAACGCCGATGCGGCCTGGTACCTCGCAACTTCGCGGATAGCCCCGGCGGTCGCGCTGTTCACGGCACTCTACATGTTGTTCCTGTCGCTGACGCCCAAGGCGTATCGCGGGCCCGCCTGTCCCAAATGGCCGGGCGCGCTGTTCGTGACGCTATGGTGGCTGGGGGTGACCGAGCTGCTGCCCCGCGCGCTCGCACACGTCACCAGCTATGATCTGACCTATGGGAGCCTCGCGGGCGTGATGCTCGCGCTCATTTTCTTCTATCTTGTCGGCTTTGGCGTGGTAATCGGGGCCGAACTCAACGCGGCGCTGGCGGAGAGCCCGGACATACGCTCGATTCCCGCGCGCGCAGAAGACGAAGAAGTGACGGAGGAAGTGTGAGCGGTTTGATGACCGGAAAGCGCGGACTGATCATGGGCCTTGCCAATGATCGTTCGCTGGCATGGGGTATCGCGCAGAAGCTGCGCGAACAGGGCGCGGAGCTCGCGTTCAGCTATCAGGGCGAGGCGCTCGAGAAGCGCGTGCGCCCGCTCGCCGAGCAACTTGGCTCGGATTTCCTGATCGATTGCGACGTGTCCGACATGGCCGCGCTCGACACGGCGTTCGAGACGCTCGCCGCGCGCTGGCCGAAGATCGATTTCATCGTCCACGCGATCGGCTTTTCCGACAAGAATGAGCTGCGCGGGCTCTTCGTCGACACCAGCCTCGACAACTTCCTATTGACGATGAACATCTCGGCGTACAGCTTCATCGCGGTCGCGCAGCGCGCGCGCAAGCTGATGGCGGAGGGCGGCAGCCTGCTGACATTGAGCTATTACGGCGCCGAGAAGGTGATCCCGCATTATAACGTGATGGGCGTCGCCAAGGCCGCGCTCGAGACCAGCGTCAAATATCTGGCGATGGATCTGGGCCCCGAGAATATCCGCGTCAACGCGATCTCGGCGGGTCCGATCAAGACGCTCGCCGCCTCGGGCATCGGCGATTTCCGCTACATCATGAAGTGGAACGAGCTCAACTCGCCGCTGCGTCGCAACGTCACGATCGAGGATGTCGGCGGCGCGGGCCTCTATATGCTGAGTGATCTGGCCGCGGGCGTGACGGGCGAGATTCACCATGTCGACGCGGGCTACAACGTCATCGGCATGAAGGCCGAGGACGCACCGGACATCGCGCTTGCGTGACCCGCTTCCTGACGAGGGGAGCGAGCCCATCGGATTCTACAATTTCGGTGTGGCGTATTTAGATGTTGCTCGCTCCGCCGTCAGGAACAGCTCTGAGCTCGGTTTTTTCGACCCCATAGAGTTTCTCTTGGCGCACGGTCTGGAACTCATATTCAAAGCTGATCTGCGTCGTACAAAGACTCTCCAATCTGTTCGGATGCGGTATGGGCATAGCTTGCCCAGACTGTTCAAGGATCTGAGCAATGATTTTCGGACGCATTTTGACGTCGGCTCGGAACTCGCCGCGCTGGTCGACCACTTGGCGGTCGGCCACTCGGGCCCGAACTGGCGCAATCGGTATCTAGAAACGGGTTATCGCCCCAATCAGCCATTGCCGGAGAAAATGCTGGACATCGTTTCGAAATTCGACATCAGCGATCGCAAATGGCTTGTGGCGCACTTTGTTAGGCACTTGAAATGAGCTTCAACACCTTCGGTCGCGTCTTCCGCTTCACGACCTGGGGAGAAAGCCATGGGCCGGCGCTGGGTGCGGTGGTCGATGGCTGCCCGCCGGGGCTGGCGCTGTCCGAAGCCGATATCCAGCCGTGGCTTGACCGGCGCCGGCCGGGAACCTCCCGCTTCACGACGCAGCGGCAGGAGCCCGATGAGGTCCGCATCCTGTCGGGGGTGTTCGAGGGGCGGACGACGGGAACCCCGATCAGCCTGATGATCGAGAATGTTGACCAGCGCTCCAAGGACTATTCGGAGGTCGCGCTGGCCTATCGGCCCGGCCATGCCGACTATGCCTATGACGCCAAATACGGCTTTCGCGACTATCGCGGCGGCGGGCGCAGCTCGGCACGCGAGACGGCGGCGCGGGTCGCGGCGGGCGCAATCGCACGTGCGGTGATCCCCGACGTCTCGATCCGCGCCTGGGTATCCGAGATCGGCGGTGATGCGATTAATCCCGCGCGCTTCCACGCGCCCGAGATCGACAACAATCCCTTTTTCTGCCCCGACCCCGAGGCCGCGAAGCGCTGGGAGGCGCTCCTCGACGATGCGCGCAAGTCGGGATCGTCGCTCGGCGCGGTCGTCGAATGCGAGGCGACGGGTGTTCCCGCGGGCTGGGGTGCGCCGCTCTATGCCAAGCTCGACGGCGAACTTGCCGCCGCGATGATGTCGATCAACGCGGTCAAGGGGGTCGAGATCGGCGACGGTTTCCTCGCGGCGCGGCTGCGCGGTGAGGACAATGCCGATCCGATGCGTCCGGGCAATGACGGGCCGCTGTTCCTCGCCAACCATGCCGGCGGTGTCGCGGGTGGCATCTCAACCGGACAGCCGGTGCGCCTGCGCGTCGCGTTCAAGCCAACCAGCTCGATCCTGATCCCCGTCGAGACCGTCACGCGTGAGGGCGAGGCGACCGAGCTTCGGACAAAGGGGCGCCACGATCCCTGTGTCGGCATCCGTGGCGTGCCCGTGGTCGAGGCGATGATGGCGCTCGTGCTCGCCGACCAGAAGCTGCTCCACCGCGCGCAATGTGGATAAATTCGCGCTGATCCGCATTATTTCCGCACCCCTTGTCGCGGAAAGGGTTCGGACCATCCCCGGCTGGTGCGAGTCGCGCGATGAACCGTCGCGCGCCGGCGAACCAATCGCGGACAGGCGGGTTGAGAGTTCCGCTAATCCCTTCGGAGGAATTCACATATGCGTATCAAGATGCTTCTCGCAATGACGATGCTTGCTGCCCCGGCGGCGCTGATGGCGCAGGCCGCGCCCCAAGAAACCCCGGCGGACGCTGCGGCTCCCGCACCCGAAGCCAGCCAGCCGGCAACGCCGTCTCCCGAGGCGGCTGCGGGCCCGGCCGACTCGGCTGAAGCCACGGCACCCGCGCCGACCGACGACAGCGCGACTGCTGAAAAGTCCAACAAAAAGAACAAGGGCGACAAGCCCGAATAAGCGCACGCTTTAAGCGCGCCATTGAAAGGCGGTCGGCTTCCCCCCTTTGGCCGGCCGCCTTTTTAATGGCTCGAAAACGGTCAGCGGAGGCGGCGCGCGATCAGGGTTCCTTTTGTACCCGTCTTCGCAAGGGTGAACGCAAAATTCGGCCAGCGCCTTTTCCAGCGTATGGCGACGATGCGTTCGCCGGGGCGCGCACCATCGTCGAGCAACACGACACCGGCGACGGGAACCCGCTCGAACAGGCATTCGGCGGCACCGCGAACGAACGGATGGATGGTCCAGGGGGGACCGTCGATGACGAGCATTTCGATCGTCTCGGGAAGCCCGTCGACATCGTACCAGTAGCCCGGCCAGCCGGCGGGCGCGGGGACGAGGTCAGCGGTGCGCATGTCGGCGTGGAGGCCGTGTGTCGCCAGCCACGCGCGCGTGGCCGCGACGAAATCGCCGTGCTGATCGAAGCTGGTAAGCGTTCCCCCGCCATGCAGTTCCAATGCGCGCGCGATGACAAGAGTGGTCGCGCCCGCGCCGAGTTCGACGACATGGCGCGGGCGGGCCTGCTCGATCTGGTCGACGATGAGATGCAACAGCGCGGTGTCAGCCTTCCAGCTGCCGAGATTGGGCAGGGCGTCATATGGCAGATCGAGCCGATCGAGCAGCGCCTTTTTCTCGGCCTTTGAACCGCCTGAAAGGCTCCTGAGCAGCCACGGCCATCCGATCGCGCCGAATGCGAGGATATGCGCCCAGTCCGACAGCGAAGTGACGATCTCGCTGGCGCGGTGCCGCCGTGGCAGGAAGCTGGTGGCTTCGCGCGAGGTCATGTGCTCACTCTGGATCGTGCGAGGCTCGCCGACAAGCGCCGCATGATCGGCCCGGCCTAATCGGCGAAGGGATCGCGGACGAGGATCGTGTCCTCGCGCTCGGGGCTGGTCGAAACCAGCGCCACGGGGCATTGGATCAGTTCCTCGACGCGTCGGATATATTTGATCGCCTGTGCGGGAAGCTGCGCCCAGCTGCGCGCGCCCGCGGTCGATTCGGGCCAGCCCTCGATTTCTTCGTAGATCGGCTCGATCGCGGCCTGATCCGCGGCGTTGGCGGGGTAATGGTGGATCACCTCGCCGCGCAGCCTGTAGCCGGTGCAAATCTTCACCGTCTCGAAGCCGTCGAGCACATCGAGCTTGGTGAGCGCGATGCCCGTGACGCCCGAAACCGCGACCGACTGGCGCACCAGCACCGAATCGAACCAGCCACAACGGCGCTTGCGCCCGGTCACGGTGCCGAATTCATGGCCACGCTCGCCCAGGCGCTGCCCGATCTCGTCCTCGAGTTCGGTGGGGAAAGGGCCCGAGCCGACGCGCGTCGTATAGGCCTTGGCGATGCCGAGCACGAAGCCCACCGCGCCGGGGCCGAGGCCCGAACCCCCCGCCGCGGTGCCCGCGATGGTGTTGGACGAGGTGACGAAGGGATAGGTGCCGTGGTCGATGTCCAGCAGCACGCCCTGCGCGCCTTCGAACAGGATGCGCTTGCCCGCCTTGCGCGCGTCATTGAGCATCAGCCAGACGGGCTTGGCGAATTGCAGCACGAAGTCGGCGATCTCGCGCAGGTCGGAAAGCAGGCGTTCGCGGTCTATCGGGGGCTCTCCAAAACCCGCGCGCAGCGCGTCGTGATGCGCGGTCAGGCGATCGATCTGCGGCCCGAGTTCGCCCAGATGCGCGAGGTCGCACACGCGGATCGCACGCCGGCCGACCTTGTCCTCATAGGCGGGGCCGATGCCGCGGCGCGTGGTGCCGATCTTGCCCGCGCCCGAGGCATCCTCGCGCAGCGCGTCGAGGTCGCGGTGAAAGGGGAGGATCAGCGCGCAATTGTCGGCGATATGCAGCGTCTCGGGGCTGATCGACACGCCTTGGCCGGCCAGCTTCTCGACCTCGGCCTTCAGCGCCCAGGGGTCGAGCACCACGCCGTTGCCGATCACGCTCGGCGTGCCGCGAACGATGCCCGAAGGGAGGAGCGAGAGCTTGTAGACATTCTCGCCGATGACGAGCGTGTGACCGGCATTGTGGCCGCCCTGGAAGCGCACGACCATGTCGGCGCGCTCGGCGAGCCAGTCGACGATCTTGCCCTTGCCCTCATCGCCCCACTGGGCGCCGATCACTGCTACGTTAGCCAAGATTCCAACCTTCCTGGAGTGTTACGCGCGACCCCTAGTCGCCCAAGTCGATTCGGTCCACCTTCAGGCGGGAACCGGTGCTCCGTTCATCAGTACATGCGAACAGATCTGTGCCGCGGGCGTGTCGTCCGCAGTGAGCGCAGCGACGGTTACCCAGCCTTCGGCACGCATCTTCGCGGCCAGCGCCGGGTCGGTGCCCACCGGCACGAACAGGCGCTGCCGCTGGTGCTGCGTCAGGCCCGCATCGACCAGCGGGTCGCAATAGATCGAGAAGCCGATCGCGGGTTCCTCGCGCCCGTCCTCGTGGACGATGGTGTAGGAGCCGCCGCGCCCGATCTCGCCGCTCACGCCTTCGGCAAAGAGCGAGAAGCCGAACCAGCTCTGATATTCGAAGCCGTGGCGCTCGGTGGGATCGAGCGTCAGGGCGATGCCGTCCAGTGGTGCCGCGATGGCCTCGAGCGCGTCGAGCCGCGTCGTGAGCGCCCCGTCCGCGAAGTGGCGCAGCCTCGCGACCGCGGCCTCGAACGGCCCTGCGGCCTCCACCAGCGGCAGGAATGCCGCGGCGTCGGCGGAAGCCAGCCCGCCGGCATCCTTGGCGTCGAGCAAGGCACGGATCCCGGTCACGCGCGCCTGATCGGTCGCAAGCGGCCCCTCGGCCAGCGTCTCGACAAGATTGGGCAGCGTGAAATCGAGCGTGATGCCACCAACGCCCGCAGCGCCCAGCGCCTCGATCGCGACCGAGACGATCTCGCGCGCTGCTGCGACGCTGTCGAGCCCGATCAGCTCGGCGCCGACCTGCATCATCTCGCGCTCGGGGCGCAGCTGGGTCGCCTTCAGCTTGAGGACCGAGCCGCCATAGGCGAGGCGGACGGGGCGTGGGTGGTGCGCCATGCGCGTCGCGGCGATGCGGCCGACCTGCGCGGTGATATCGGGGCGAACCGCCATCGTCCGCTGCGAGACGGGATCGACGAAGCGCAGCAGGTCTTGCGCGCGCGTCGATTTCAGGCGCCCGACCAGCCCCGCCTCGAACTCCGCCAGCGGCGGCGAAACGCGCTCATAGCCATGTGTCGCGGCGGTATCGAGCACGCGGCGGACGAGCCGTGCGATCGCCTCGGCCTCGGGCGGGAGCCGGTCGCGAAAACCTTCGGGCAGCAGGCCGGGAGGGATGGTCATGGTCGATCGATCACTTAAAGCAGGAACAGGAAGATGAGCGTGGCCGCCGAACCGAGCAGGCTGCGCCCCGCATGCAGCCTTCCCCAGCGAATGACAAGGGTGCGCGCGACGCCCGCGGCGCCCGGCGCGCTCGCCTTGATCTGGCGGTTAACCGGCATGATGGCCAGCAGCGTGAAGGGCCAGTTGGCGAGGATCAGCACCGCCCCGGCGAGCCAGAGGAGGTTGCCGCTGGTCCACCAGGACCAGAGCGCCGCAATGCCCGAGACCATCGCGAGGCCCGCCTGAAACGGCGCCGCGCGCGCATAGCTCTCTCGCCACTGCGTCAGCATGGCCGCCTCGTCCAGCGCCAGCCGCGCGGGCTGCTCGACAAGGCTGATGAAGAGGGCAGCGCCCGTGAAGAGCGCCGCCGAGAGGAATGCGAGTTGCTGGATCACCATCACCTTCCTCCCGGCATGCTGCGCCCTCTTATTTCAGAACTTCAGCGCCTTCACCTTCTTCACGCCGGGCAGGTTGCAGACGTTCCACAGCACCGGCTCGGGCACCGGGCCATCGACGGAGAGCAGCAGCGCCGCCTCACCGCCCGGGCCATGCGCGCGGCGGCCGAGGTGGAAGGTCGCGATGTTGACGCCGGCTTCTCCCAGCGTCGAGCCGATGCGGCCGATGAAACCCGGCGCGTCCTGATTGACGACATAGAGCATTTCGCCGTCGAGATCGGCTTCCATCTTGATCCCGAACAGCTCGACCAGCCGCGGTTCGGAATTGCTGAACAGCGTGCCCGCAACCGAGCGCTCACTGCCGTCCTCGAGCCTGATCGTGACGCGCAGCAGCGTGTGGTAGTCGGCCTCGCGGTCATGGCGTACTTCACGCACGTCGAGCCCGCGCTCCTTGGCGAGGAAGGGCGCGTTGACCATGTTTACCGTGTCCGAATAGACGCGCATCAGACCCGCGAGCACCGCGGCGATGATCGGCTTGGCGTTGAGTTCGGCCGCCGCACCTTCCGTCTCGATCGAGACCCCGCGGATATGGTCGCTCTCCAGCTGGCCGACGAGCGCGCCGAGCTTTTCGGCGAGCGCCATGTACGGCCGCAGCTTGGGCGCCTCCTCGGCGGAAAGCGAGGGGACGTTGAGTGCGTTGGTGATCCCGCCACCGACGAGATAGTCGGCCATCTGCTCGGCGACCTGGATCGCGACATTGACCTGCGCCTCGCTGGTCGACGCGCCGAGATGGGGGGTCGAAATGAAGTTGGGCGTGCCGAACAGCGGGCTCGCCTGGGCCGGCTCCTGGACGAAGACGTCGAGCGCCGCGCCTGCGACATGGCCCGAATCGAGCGCGTCCTTCAGAGCCACCTCATCGATCAGCCCGCCGCGCGCGCAGTTGATGATGCGCACACCCTTCTTGGTTCGGGCGATGTTCTCGGCCGACAGGATGTTGCGCGTCTGGTCGGTCAGCGGCGTATGAAGCGTAATGAAATCGGCGCGCGCGAGCAGCTCGTCGAGCGTCACCTTTTCGATGCCCAGCTCGACCGCGCGTTCGGGGGTGAGGAAAGGGTCATAGGCGACGACCTTCATCTTCAGGCCAAGCGCGCGATCGGCGACGATCGAACCGATATTGCCCGCGCCGATCAGGCCGAGCACCTTGTTGGTCAGCTCGACACCCATGAAGCGGTTCTTTTCCCACTTGCCCGCCTGCGTCGAGGCGTCGGCCTCGGGCAGCTGGCGCGCGAGCGCGAACATCAGCGCGATGGCGTGCTCGGCGGTGGTGATCGAGTTGCCGAAGGGCGTGTTCATCACGACGACGCCCTTGGCCGAAGCCGCGGGGATATCGACATTGTCGACGCCGATGCCGGCGCGGCCGACGACCTTCAGGTGGGTCGCGGCATCGAGGATTTCCTTGGTCACCTTGGTCGCCGAACGGATGGCGAGGCCGTCATACTGGCCGATGATCGCGATCAGCTCTTCCTTGGTCTTACCGGTGATTTCGTCGACCTCGACCCCGCGGGCGCGGAAGATCTCGGCGGCCTTGGGATCCATTTTGTCGGAAATGAGAACTTTGGGCATGATGAAAACCTTCAGGTTTTCGTCATCCCAGCGCAGGCTGGGATCTCCTCATGCAGCGCGTAATGCCAAGGAGATCCCAGCTTTCGCTGGGATGACGTGTTGAAACTTAAGCCGAGCGAGCCTGCTGCCAAGCCCAGTCGAGCCAGGGACCGAGCGCCTCGATATCCTTCGTGTCGACGGTCGCGCCGCACCAGATGCGAAGCCCCGGTGGCGCGTCGCGATAGCCCGCGATGTCGTAGGCCGCGTGCTCGGCCTCGAGCAGCGAGGCGATCTTCTTGACGAGCGCGAGCCTGGCGTCGTCGTCGAGCCCTGCGACCGCCTGATCGGCGAACTTGAGGCACACCGAGGTGTTCGAACGCACAGCCGGGTCGGCGGCGAGATGATCGAGCCAGTCATAGCGCTCGACGATCGCGTCGAGCGCCGCGGCATTGGCCTGCGACCGCACCTTCAATGCGTCGAGCCCGCCGAGCTCCTTCGCCCATTCGAGCGCGAAGATATAATCCTCTACCGCGAGCATCGAGGGGGTGTTGATCGTCTCGCCCTTGAAGATGCCCTCTATCAGCTTGCCGCCCTTGGTCATGCGGAAGATCTTGGGGAGCGGCCAGGCGGGGGTGTAGCTTTCGAGCCGCTCGACCGCGCGGGGGCCAAGGATCAGCACGCCGTGCGCGCCTTCGCCACCCATCACCTTCTGCCAGGAGAAGGTGACGACATCGAGCTTGTCCCACGGCATGTCCATCGCGAACACCGCCGAGGTCGAATCAGCGATCGTCAGGCCCTTGCGGTCGTCCCTGATCCAGTCGCCATCGGGCACGCGCACACCCGAGGTCGTGCCGTTCCAGGTGAAAACGATATCGCTGTCCTGGTCGAGTGCGGCCATGTCGGGAAGCTCGCCATAGGGCGCCTTCACCACCTTCGCGTCGATCTTCAGCTGCTTGACGACATCGGTGACCCAACCCTCACCGAAACTCTCCCAGGCAACCATCGTCGCGGGCCGTGCGCCGAGCATCGACCACAGCACCATCTCGACCGCGCCGGTGTCCGATGCGGGAACGATGCCGATGCGATGCGTGTCGGGCACGCCGAGGATTTCGCGCGTCAGGTTGATCGCGTGCTCGAGGCGCGCCTTGCCCAGCTTGGAGCGGTGCGAGCGGCCGAGCGATCCGGTGGCGAGTCTTTCGGGGGCCCAGCCCGGCGGCTTTGCGCAGGGGCCGGAGGAAAAGTGCGGGCGCGCAGCTTTGGTGCCCGGACGGGGTAACGTATCAGTCATTCAGTCTCTCCTTGCAGAGAGCACGCGCGGCGTTGGGACCGCGTGGCCCGCCGCCGCTCCTAGAGACGCGCGCGACGCTGTCAACCCGATTGTCGGCGCGCCGCGCAAGAAAGCATCCGCCATGTGTCGATCCGGGGTTCCAATTTGGCGCGTTTCCGGGGAAACAGGGGCATGTTCGTGCGTCGGGGGTTTCGCGTCCTTTGGGCTCCGTTGATCGCGTCGGTGATGCTTGCCGGCTGCGGAGGAGGAAGCGAGCGCGCGCGCATTCCCGAAAAGAAACCAGTCTATGAGCGCCCGCGTCTCAGCGAACGCGAATTGAATCAGTGCATGGCCGATCTGCGAGCGGCCGACGTGAAATATGATCCGCTGCCCGACCGCGTATTTGGCGGGGGCTGTTCGGCGATCGCATCGGTCAAGCTGCTCGATGTCGGCGTGCCCGTCGCCAATCTCGGCGCGATGCAGTGCCCGCTCGCGCGCACCTTCGCGCAATGGGCCTATTATGCCGCGATGCCCGCGGCGCGGAAATTCTTCGGCAGCGAGCTGGTCAAGATCGAGACGATGGGCAGCTATGCCTGCCGCAACGTCAACGGTGCTTCGACGGGACGGCTTTCGGAACATGCCTTCGCTAACGCGGTCGACGTTGCCGCCTTCATCCTCGCCGACGGGCGACGCGTGACGGTCACCGCGGGATGGAACGGATCATCGGACGAAAGGGCATTCCTGCGCGCACTCCACCAGTCGGCGTGCAAGCGTTTCCAGACCGTGCTCGGCCCCGATTACAACCACGCGCATTATGATCATCTCCATTTCGACATGGGGCGCGGACCCTATTGCCGCTGAAGGGGACATTTCACCCGGCTCGAAAATGGTCTAGAGCCCCGGCAATGACTACAGAACCGATCGTACCGAGCCGCGTCTTTCCGCAAGCGAAGCAGGACGCAGAGACCGCCAAGCACGGCGTGTCGACACCGCAGACCGAACATCCCGCCTATCGGCTCGCCTTCCAGGATCCCGACTTCCTGCTGCGCGAAGATCTGCGCCCCGTGCGCTTCCAGCTCGAGCTCCTGAAGCCCGAATTGCTGCTCAACGAAGCGCGCATCGGCTCGATGATGGTCTTCTATGGTTCAGCGCGCATTCCCGAACCCGCCAAGGCGCAGGCGCTGCTCGAGCTCGCGACCGACGAGCCGAGCCGCCGCATCGCCGAGAGCCTGATTGCAAAGTCCAGATATTACGATGTCGCGCGCGAGCTCGCACAGCTGGCGAGCGAATGCCCGCGCGACATGGACGGCAACCGTCATTTCGTCGTCTGCTCAGGCGGTGGCCCCTCGATCATGGAGGCGGCGAACCGCGGTGCGATCGACGTCGGCGCCGACACGGTGGGGCTCAACATCGTGCTGCCGCACGAGCAGGCGCCCAATGAATATGTGACGCCGTCGCTGAGCTTCCAGTTCCACTATTTCGCCTTGAGGAAGATGCACTTTTTGCTGCGCGCGCGCGCGGTCGCGGTCTTCCCCGGCGGCTTCGGCACCTTCGATGAGATGTTCGAGTTGCTGACGCTCATCCAGACGGGCAAGATCAAGCCGATGCCCGTCCTGCTCTTCGGCCGCGAATTCTGGGAACGCGTCGTCAATTTCGAGGCGCTGTGCGAGGAGGGCGTGATCTCGCCGCGCGACCTCGACCTGTTCCACTTCGTCGAGACCGCCGAAGAGGGGTGGGCGATCGTGCGCGATTTCTATTCGGTGCCCGACTGCGAAGCCGCGGCGATCTGATCGGGCTGGGGCAGGGTGCGCCGTCGCGCGGCGTACCTAAACCTGGCGGCCACACCCCCCGAAAGACTCGTCGAACAGATTGAGCATCGCCTGCCAGGAACGGCGGTCGGCCGTTTCATCATAGGCAAAGCCCGGCATGCCGTAGGAGTCGATCTCGCGGTTGGTGAAGCTGTGGCCGACGCCCCCGTACAGGATCATCTGCCAGTCGACTCCGGCCGCGCCCATTTCTGCCATGAAGGCGTCGCGCTGTTCGGCGCCGACCACGGGATCGTCGACGCCAAGGCAAATCAGCACCTTCGCGCGGATTGCCCTAGCCTCTTCCACCGTGCCCGCAAAGAGGCCCGAATGAAAGCCGACGACGCAGCGGAGGCCGGCGCCGGTCCGCGCCAGCTCGAGCGCCGCAAACCCGCCGAAACAATAGCCGACGGCACCCAGCCTGGATCGATCAACACCGGGATGCTCTGCGAGCAGCTCGAGGGCGGCCGCCATGCGTGTGCGCAGCAGAATCCGGTCGTCGACAAGCGCGCGCGTGAGTTCGCGCATGCGGTCGAGCGCCCCGGGTTTTTCCCCGAACAGGTCAACCGCGAAGGCAACATAGCCAAGCTCGCCCAGCATCCGCGCGCGCAGCTGGGCGTTGGTATCGAGCCCCCCGGACTCATGCGCTACCAATATGCCGGGCACGGTCCCGCCGCCCGAGCCATCGGCGAGATAGCCGGAGAACGAGACGCCTCGCACATCATAGGTGATCGGCTGCAGGTCCATCATGTCCTCCGCGCAGTTGGCCGGGCGGGGTGAAGCCTAAAGCGCCTTCATCCAGAATTGCATCGGTTTTTCGGTCTCGGCCGGATCGCCGATGTCGCGCCAGGCGAAATGCCCGATTAGGCCGTCGATCTTCTCATAGCCGCGCCTGCTCCAGAAGACATCGAGCGGCGTATAGTCGGCGGGGCGGGCGGGATGGTCGTCGGGCCGGATCACAGCGCAGAAGGCGGCGTGGCTGCGGCCAAGCGCGTGGCCCTTTTGTTCGCGGGCGTCAAAAAAGGCGTGGCCGATGCCTTGCCCGCGATATTCGGGCAGCAGTACGGACTCGCCGAAATAATAGATGGTGGAAAGGTCGATGCCGCGCGCCGCGAAGGGCGCGGCGAAATCCTCGGCATGTTCTTCCATCGGTGCTGCGGTGCTCACACCGACAAGCCGCTCGCCGTCGAACGCGCCCACTACGAGCGCATCGCGGCTTTCGGCATAGGGGCGGAGATATTCGGCCTCATAGGCCGGATCGCCTTCGTAGAGATACGGGAAATCGCGAAAGACCGCGATCCTGAGTGCGCCGATTTCAGGGAGGCGGCGGGTGAGCGAATCACCCGCCAGAATCTCGGTGCGGACGCTGGCGCCCGCAGCCGGCATCAATGCGCGGCGGGGGCCGCTGCGTTCTCGGCCGGGGCCGCCGCAGTGTCGGCGGCGGGCGCTGCGCCGGCTGCGGGAAGCGGCAGGTTCGAACCCTGGCTGTTCAGATAGACGATCAGGTTGGCGCGATCCTCGGGCTTGGAGAGGCCCGCAAAGGTCATCTTGGTGCCGGGCGCATATTTGCGCGGGCTGGTCAGCCACTTGTCCATGCCCGCGAAGTCCCAGTTGCCCGGAACGGCCTTGAGCGCGTCGGAATAGGCGAAGCCCGCGACATGGCCGTGTGGCTTGCCCAGCGCGCCCCACAGATTGGGGCCGATGCCGGTGGCGCCGCCCTGGTTGATCGTGTGGCACGCGGCGCACTTCTTGAACACCTCGGCGCCCTTGGCCGGGTCAGCGGTGGGGAGCAGCGTGGCGATGTCGACCGCGGCCGCGCCGCCGGCTTCACCGCCCGCGGGTTCGGCATCGGCGACTTCATAGCCCGGCTTCTCGGGCGCATGGCCCTTGAAATACATGCCGCTTGCGATGGATCCGCCAAGCGCGACGATGCCCGCCGCCAGAACCCACCCCGCAATCGTGTTGAACCGGTCGTCCATCGAAATCCCTCTGCTCCCGGGCGTAATTTTGGGGCACCCTTTATCGGGGCATTGCCCGGACCGCAAGCCGCGCCTTGCCGATCGGGTACATTGTCCCTAAGCGCAGCGGCGCCCATGGAAAACTATCCCGCACCCGCCCGCCGTCTCGTCGCGCAGATGACCGAAGCCGCCGCCGCCGATCCCGCGCGCGCCGTGGCGTTCCAGGGTGCGCCGGGTGCGAACTCGCACATCGCGGCGATCGAGCATTTTCCCGACGGGCTGCCGCTGCCGTGCTTCTCGTTCGACGACGCGATCGATGCCGTGCGCGAAGGGCGCGCGGGCTGTGCGATGATCCCGATCGAGAATTCGCTGCACGGCCGCGTCGCCGACATCCATTTCCTGCTCCCCGAATCCGGGCTGGTGATCACCGGCGAGCATTTCCTGCCGATCCACTACAGCCTGATGGCGCTGGGACCGATCGACAGAATCCGCGAGGCGACGAGCCATCCGCAGGCGCTGGGCCAGTGCCGCAAATGGCTGCGCGCGCGTGGGATCACGTCGGTTGCCTATGCCGACACCGCGGGCGCCGCGGCGCTCGTCGCCGAAATGGGCGATCCCAAGGTCGCCGCGATCGCGCCGCCGCGTGCCGCCGAACTCTACGGGCTGCAGACGCTCGCCGAGGGGCTGGCGGATTCGGACGACAACACCACGCGCTTCGTCGTGCTTTCGCGCGAGGGCGTGACGCTCGCGCCCGACGGCCCGGTGATGACGACCTTCATCTTCGAGGTGAAGAACGTTCCCGCCGCGCTCTACAAGGCGATGGGTGGCTTCGCGACCAACGGCGTGAATATGACCAAGCTGGAAAGCTACCAGCGCGGGGCGAGCTTCGCGGCGACCGAATTCTACGCCGATATCGAGGGCGCGCCGGGTGATCCCGCGGTCGATCGCGCGCTCGAGGAGTTGCGCTTCCACACCAAGTGGCTCCGCATCCTCGGCAGCTACCGCCAGGCGCGGCCGCGCACCGTCGCTTAACCCAGCGCCTCGTCGAGCAGCCGTGCGAGCCGGATCCCGCCGCGCTCGACCTGGAGTCTGAGCGGAGCGATCAGCTTTTCGATCGTCGCATTGTCGAGCGTCACGCGGTTGACGGGCACGGACCCGCAGGGATCGCCGCCATAGGCGCTGGCGTAAACCGTATCGCGCGCGACCTGCCAGTTCTCGCGGCTCCAGTCCTCGACCGAGCCCGCACCCATCGCCGCGCGCTCTTCGGCGCTATAGGTGCGCACCAGCGAAGGCGGCGTCGAGATCGCGCGCTCCGCGAGATAGCCGTCCCAGATTCCGTGCAGGTTCATCCGCTCGGTGACTGCGTCGCCATAGGCGGCCTTGACGCGGTTGCCGCCAAGGTCGCCGCGATCCCCCGCGTGGAGCGGCATGTGCAGGTCGCCGACGAAATGCGTGAGGAAGGCAAGCGCCATGACGCGCTCGCGCAACGGCACGCTCCTGTCGGCGAGCAGCTTGGCATTGCGCTCGATCTGCGCTGACACGCAATTGCCGTCCTTGCACGCAGCCTTCAGATCGAAGGGCTTGCACACGTCGACATTCTGGTAGTGCCAGGAATAGGCGTAGCTGAAGCGCTCTTTCAATGGCTTGACGCAGTCCGCCCAATAGCTCGCCTGCTCGATCGTCGTGACGGGACAGGTCGGCGTCTCGAGCAACCTGCCCTGCCTCAGCAACGCATCGATCGCCGCGCGCGTTTTCGGGCTCACCTGCCGATAGGCGATCGCGGCCACGGTTTCATGGCCATAGTCCCACCATGCTTGGGCGGGGGCGGGAATGAGGAGCAGCGCGCAGAGCAACGTCGGCAGAAACCGGCGCAGCATCAGCCCTCGTCGCCGTAGATCGCGACCTTCTTCACGCCGTCGCTGGTCGCCTTGCCGCGGTACATGCCGGGGGTGTTGAACGACCAGTCGGCGGTGCCACCGGGGCCGGTCACGATGACGCCGCCGGTGCCGCCGAGCGTCCCGAGTTCGGCGATCACCGCATCCGCCGCCTGCTTGGGTGTTTCGCCCTTCATGCGGATGCGCGCGCAGATTTCGTGCGCGACGCCGACGCGGATGAAATATTCGCCCGCGCCCGTCGCGGAGATGGCGCAGGCACGGTCATCGGCATAGGTGCCAGCGCCAATGATCGGCGAATCGCCGATGCGGCCCCAGCGCTTGCCGGTGAGCCCACCCGTCGAGGTTGCCGCGGCGACATGGCCGTTGGCATCGACCGCGACCGCGCCGACGGTGCCGTATTTGAGGTCGACATCGTACCAGCCGACCTTCTTCGCCTTCATTTCGTCGAGCTGGCGCTTGCGTTCGGGGGTGCCGAACCAGCTCGGGTCGACCTGGGGCAAGCCCTGCTCGACCGAGAACTGGTCGGCGCCGGGTCCGCTGAGGAAGACGTGCGGACTCTTTTCCATCACCGCGCGCGCAAGGCTGACGGGATTGCGCGTCCGGGTGGTGCCCGCCACCGCGCCCGCCGCGCGCGTGCGGCCGTCCATCACCGCGGCGTCGAGCTCGTTCTTGCCCTCATAGGTGAAGACCGCGCCACGCCCCGCGTTGAAATGCGGATTGTCCTCGAGCACTTTCACCGCCGCCTCGACCGCGTCGAGCGACGAGCCGCCTACCCCGAGCACCTTCGAGCCCGCCTCGAGCGCCTCGTCGAGCGCCGCGCGCACCTCCCGGTCCTGTTCGGGGGTCAGGCGTTCGCGTTCGATCACGCCGGCGCCTCCATGAATGACAAGCGTCCATTGGGGGGCGGCCTGGGCGGGGGTGGCAGACATCAAAAGGGCTCCGGCGAGAAACAGGAAACGCATGGGGGAAGGACCTCCCGTTCGTGATGGCGCCCCTCTAGCAGAATGGCCGGCACCCTCAACACGCTATCGCCACGCCCGGTTTACGGGTTATGTCGAAGCAGCACCGGGATAACCGCCGGGCGAGGGAGAACGCGATGACGGGGGCGATCGAGACCGAGGCGGGCAGGGCGCGTGGCCAGAGCGAGCGCAAGGTGATCCTCGCCTCGTCGCTCGGCACGGTCTTTGAATGGTATGATTTCTATCTCTACGGGCTGCTCGCGACGAT
Source organism: Sphingobium sp. FW306-1B-F04DB (assembly GCF_058781925.1). Taxonomy (NCBI): domain Bacteria; kingdom Pseudomonadati; phylum Pseudomonadota; class Alphaproteobacteria; order Sphingomonadales; family Sphingobiaceae; genus Sphingobium; species Sphingobium sp. FW306-1B-F04DB. The sequence continues at coordinate 33,366 of NZ_JBYSXE010000016.1, forward strand.
CATCTCGGCGCAGTTCTTCTCGGGCGTCAACGAGACCACGGGCTTCATCTTCGCGCTCGCCGCCTTTGCCGCGGGCTTTGCGGTCAGGCCGTTCGGCGCGCTCGTCTTCGGGCGGATCGGCGATCTGGTCGGGCGCAAGAATACCTTCCTCGTCACCATGGGGATCATGGGGCTTTCGACCTTCATCGTCGGGCTGTTGCCGAGCTATGCCGCGATCGGCGTCGCGGCGCCCGTCATGCTCGTGCTGCTGCGGCTGCTTCAGGGGCTGGCGCTTGGCGGCGAATATGGCGGTGCCGCCACCTATGTCGCCGAGCATGCGCCCGCGGGCAAGCGTGGCCTCTTCACCAGCTTCATCCAGACCACCGCGACGCTCGGGCTGTTCGCCGCGCTGCTCGTCGTGATCGGCACGCGCACCTGGCTCGGCGAGGCGGCCTTTGCGGAGTGGGGCTGGCGCATCCCCTTCCTGATCTCGATCCTGCTGCTCGGCGTATCGCTGTGGATCCGGCTGCAGCTCGAGGAGAGCCCAGTGTTCCTCGCGATGAAGGCCGAGGGCAAGGGTTCCAAGGCGCCGCTGACCGAGGCCTTCGCGCGCTGGGACAATCTCAGGATCGTGCTGATCGCGCTGTTCGGCGCGGTCGCCGGGCAGGCGGTGGTCTGGTACGCCGGGCAGTTCTACGCGCTGTTCTTCCTCGAAAAGACGCTCAAGGTCGATGGCGCCACCGCCAACATCCTGATCGCCATTGCGCTTGCGATCGGCACGCCCGCCTTCGTCTTCTTCGGCTGGCTGTCGGACAGGGTGGGGCGCAAGCCGATCATCCTGATCGGCTGCGCGCTCGCGGCGCTCACCTATTTCCCGCTGTTCGACGCGCTGTCCAAAGCCGCCAATCCCGCGCTTCATGCGGCGCAGGATGTTGCGCCCGTCACCGTGGTCGCCGATCCCGCCAGCTGCTCCTTCCAGTTCGACCCGATCGGGCGCAACAAATTCGAGGATTCGGGCTGCGACATCGCCAAGTCATGGCTCGCGAAGGCGGGGGTCGGTTATACCAATGCCGAAGCCCCTGGCAGCGAGGCGCGTGTCTCGGTCGGCGAGGAATCGGTCGCCTATGCAGGCGATGCCGCAGCGTTCCGTCAGGAACTGGACGCCGCGATGGTACGGGCGGGCTATCCCGCCAAGGCCGATCCCGCCGCGATCGACAAGCCGCTCGTGGTGCTGATCCTGACCATCCTCGTGCTCTACGTCACGATGGTCTATGGCCCGATCGCGGCGCTGCTCGTCGAGCTGTTCCCGACGCGGATCCGCTACACCTCGATGTCGCTGCCCTATCATATCGGCAATGGCTGGTTCGGCGGCTTCCTGCCGACCACGGCCTTCGCGATGGTCGCTGCCACGGGGGATATCTATTACGGCCTCTGGTACCCCGTCGCGATCGCGGCGCTCACCGTCGTGGTCGGGCTATTGCTGCTGCCCGAGACCTTCCGCCGCGCGATCGACGAATGAGGCTTTCGGGCGTGGCGGCCGGAACCCCTTCAATCCGATCACCAGCCTGAAGCCCGGAATCTCGCGCCCCACGCGATAGAAGATCCAGCAGCCCGCGATCGTGGCGACGACGAGCAGCGCGAACTGTACCGCGGGTGCGAGTGCCGCGCGGATCATCCACCAACCGAGCAGCACGATGATCGTCTGGTGGATGATATAGAAGGGGAAGACCGCCTCGGTCAGCACCGCGCGCGCGGGATGTTCGCGGTTGAGATAATGGTCGGCGAGCCCGATCAGCGCGACGATCGCGCACCAGCCCTGGACGATGCGCAGCGCGTCGATCAGCGTGTCGGCTTCGGGCGGTATGGCGATCCAGACCGCAACGACACCCGCATAGGCCGCGAGCGCCGCGATCCCGGCCATGCGCCACGTCGCGCGAATCGCGCGCCACAGGCTATCGCTAGCCGCGAGCAGCCAGCCGAACAGGAAGATCGGCAGATAGACGACATGCGCGCCAATATCGTCGAACAGCGCATGCGTCTCGTCGGCGCCGGGGAACAGCACGAATTCCTGGAGCGCAAGCAGCAGCATCGGGGTGACGAGGATCAGCGGCCCGGCAAGCACACGTTCGGCAATCCGGGCGATGGCATGCCTTGCGCGCCCGGGCACCAGCACCAGCGCCGTCCCGAGCGCCATCGAATAGGCCCAGAGATAGGCGACGAACCAGAGATGGTTCCACGTCGGCAGGATGATCCCCTCAAGCGTGCCGAAACGGAAATAGTCGTGCGCCCAGAAATGCGCGAAGCCCTGCGCATAGCCGTGCTTGAACATCAGCTCGATCCAGGATTGCGGGGGTACGATTATCGCGACGCCAAAGAAGAGCGGGATCAGCAGGCGGGCGCTGCGCGAGCGGAGGAAATGGCCGGGTCCGTCGAGCCTGGCCATCAGCTTGCAGCTCGCATAGCCCGACACCGCGAAGAGCAGCGCGAGCCGCCAGGGATTGACCGCCATCATCGGGATCGCGGCCCAGTCGAGCGGATGCGCGGTCTTCACGTGCCAGTCCCAGGGCACGAAATACATGCCGATATGGTAGAGTATGAGCAGCCCGAACGCGCCGATGCGCAGCCAGTCCATCCCGTAATGCCGGCCCTGGTCCACCGATCGCTCTCCCGTCCCCGCGCGGTTCCGCCGCGTCGTTTCATTGCCTTCTATCGGTCGGCGCGCTTCGGCGCTATAAGCCGCGCGGCAGACAATTGCAGAGTAGTTGAAGAATGTCCGTTCGTCCCTGGCGCGATATCGCGCGCCGCCAGTCGCGCCAGATCATGGTCGGCAATGTTCCCGTCGGCGGCGACGCGCCGGTCAGCGTGCAGACGATGACCAACACGCTGACCTCCGATCCGAAGGCGACGATCGACCAGATCCGGCGCTGCGAGGATGCGGGCGTCGACATCATCCGCGTCTCGTGCCCCGACGAGGAATCGACCGCTGCGCTGAAACAGATCGTGCGCGCCGCGCGCGTGCCGATCGTCGCGGACATCCATTTCCATTACAAGCGCGCGCTCGAGGCCGCCGATGCCGGCGCCGCGTGCCTGCGCATCAATCCGGGCAATATCGGTTCGGAAGCGCGCGTGAAGGAAGTTGTCGACGCCGCCAAGGCCAATGGCTGCGCGATCCGCATCGGCGTCAACGCGGGCAGCCTCGAAAAGGACCTGCTCGAAAAATATGGCGAGCCCTGTCCCGAGGCGCTCGTCGAAAGCGCGCTCGATCATATCAAGCTGCTGCAGGACCAGGATTTCCACCAGTACAAGGTCGCGGTGAAGGCCAGCGACGTCTTCCTCGCGGTCTCGGCCTATATGGGGCTCGCCGAGGCGGTCGATTGTCCGCTGCACCTCGGCATCACCGAGGCGGGCGGGCTGATCGGCGGGACGGTCAAGTCGGCGATCGGCATCGGCAACCTGCTCTGGGCGGGGATCGGCGACACGATCCGTGTTTCGCTCTCGGCCGAGCCTGAGGAGGAGGTGCGCGTCGGCTACGAGATCCTCAAGTCGCTCGGTATCCGGACGAGGGGCGTGCGCGTCGTCTCGTGCCCCAGCTGCGCGCGTCAGGGCTTCGACGTGATCCGCACCGTCCAGACGCTCGAGGAGCGTCTGCAGCACATCCACACCCCGATCTCGCTCTCGGTGCTGGGCTGCGTCGTCAACGGCCCGGGCGAGGCGCGCGAAACCGATATCGGCATCACCGGCGGCGGCAACGGCAAGCACATGGTCTATCTGTCGGGCGTGACCGACCACCATGTCCAGGACGCCGACATGGTCGAGCACATCGTGAAGCTCGTCGAGGCCAAGGCCGCCGAGATAGAGGCAGCTGGTGCGGTGGCCGACGCCGCCGAATAGGTGCTATCCTTCATTTGGGTATCGCGCTAGGATGCGGTACCCAAAGGAAGCACCATGACCCATCACGCCAAGATCATCGCCGGCGGCAAGATCGTGATCCCCGCGGAGCTGCGGCGCGAGCTGGGGCTGCAAACGGGCGATACGCTCGTGATCGAGCGTGAGGGCAACGCGCTCGTCCTCAAGACCTATCTGCAGGTGGTGAAGGAAGTGCAGGCCGAATTTCGCGCTATGATGAAGGAGCCCGACAGCGTCGATGCCTTCATCGCTGATCGCCGCGCCGAAGCCGAGCGCGAATGAGCAATGTCATAGATTCCTCGGTGGTGCTGGCGCTGCTTTTCGGAGAGGTCGGCGGGGAAGAGATCATATCGGTCCTGCATGATGGCCATCTGTGCGCGGTTAATCTGATCGAGATACTTTCGCGCGCGGATGATCGCGGCATCCCCGCAGATCATGCGCGCCAGATGGTCGAGCGGCTGCAATTGCAAGTGCACCCGCTGGACGAGAACCGAGCGCGCGCTGCGGCGGCTTTGCGTCCGGCAACGCGGCATCTGGGACTCTCGCTTGGTGACCGGACATGTCTGGCGCTCGCGAGCACGCTGCAACGCGAGGCTGCAACCGCCGATCGTGCCTGGGCGACGCTCGATATCGGTATCCCGATCCGCTTGATCCGTTGAACCGATGACGACCGCCAAATCCAATATTGCGGCGCGCGCATTCGGCGTCGCCACGCTGGGCATCGCCGTGTTCTCGGCGATGGACGCGATGATGAAGGGGCTCTCGATCGAGATCGGCGCCTATAACGCGATGCTGTGGCGCTGTGTCTTCGGGCTTGCGATCGGCGCGCCCATGTTCGTGCTGATGCGCAAGACATGGCCCGCGCGCCCCGTGCTCGTCCTGCATTTCTGGCGTGGGGTGACCGCGGGGGGATCGGTGCTGCTGTTCTTCTGGGGGCTCGCGCGCGTGCCGATCGCGCAGGGCGTGGCTTTAAGCTTCGTCGCGCCGCTCGTCGCGCTCTTCCTCGCCGCCGTCGTGCTCAAGGAAAAGGTCGGACGCACCGCGATCTCGGCATCGGGGATTGCCTTTGCGGGCGTGCTCGTGATCCTCGCGGGTCAGGCGGAGGCTGATATGGGGCCCGAGGCGTTTCGCGGCGCGATCGCGATCCTGATCGCGGCGGTGCTCTATGCCGTCAACCTCATCGTTGCGCGGCGCCAGTCGCTTGTTTCCGATCCGGTCGAGGTCGCGCTGTTCTTCAACATCGTCGCGGGCGCGCTCTATGCGCTCGCGGCACCCTGGCTGGCGATCGTCCCCGCCGCCGACCAGATGCCCCGGCTTTTCGTCTGCGCGCTGTTCGCCTTTGCCTCGATGATGCTGCTCGCCTGGGCCTATGCGCGTGCCGAAGCGCAATATTTACTCCCTGTTGAATACACCGCCTTTATCTGGGCAGCGCTGCTCGGATGGTGGGTGTTCGATGAGTCCGTCTCCGCGCTGACCGTCATTGGCGCGCTGATGATCGTGGCAGGATGTCTGCTTGCCGCGCGGCGCAAGCCCGAACCGATTACGCATGCAGAGGCTGCATTATGATCGCGCGCATCAACAGGCACCTGAAGCAGCGGCTGTACGACCAGCTCTGCCGGCCCGTGCTGTCGACGCCGCCGATCCGGCCCGCTAACGACGGGGTCGTGCTGTTCTCGATGATGGGGACGGCGGTGCTTATCCCCTATCTGGTGGCGGTGAAATCGCTGCACCATCACCTCCGCCGCGGGCGCGTGATGCTGCTCGACGACGGCACGCTGACCGCGGGCGATCGCGCGCTGCTGAAGGCGCATCTCGGTGATCCCGAGATCCTGTCGATCCGCGATGTCGATGTCGGCCCGTGTCCCAATGGCGGCGCGTGGGAACGGCTGCTGGCGCTGTTCGATCGGAGCGCGTCGGACTATATGATCCAGCTCGATTCGGACACGGTGACGGTCGGCCCGGTTCCCGAGGTCGCCCGTGCGATCGACGCCAATCGCAGCTTCACGATGCTTGGCAGCGATCTGGTGGCAGAAGCGGCGGTGCTCCCTGCCGCCGAGTTCGTTCGCCGGAATTTCCCGCACGGTACGTCGGGCATCTCGCTGAGCGAAAGCCATGTCCAGCGCGCGATCGAATCGGTGATGGACCGCGTTGCGGTGCCGGGGCTGCGCCTGCCGCATTATGTCCGCGGCTGTGCGGGATTTGCGGGTTTCGCAAGGGGTGGGGACCGCAGCCTCGCGATGCGTTTCTCCCAGGCCGCCGAGGCCACACTCGGCCGCGCCAAATGGAGCCAGTGGGGCAGCGAGCAGGTTGCATCCAACTTCGTCATCGCCAATGGCAACGGTCCGATCCTGCTTCCCGCGGATCGCTACGTGAATCACTGGAACACGCCATTGCCCGAGGACCCACGCATGATCCACTTCATCGGCACCTATCGCTTTCACGGCACCGAATATTTTGGACGCTCGCGCGCCGCTATCCGCGCGTTGGGGAGGGGCGCGGCATGAGCGTTTCGATCCGCGCTGCGGTGCCCGGCGATGTCGGGCTGATCCACGATTTCATCCGTGGACTCGCCGAATATGAGAAGCTTGCGCATGAGGTGCGCTGCGATGTCGCGCTGCTCGAGCGCAACCTGTTCGGCCCGCGCGCGCATGCAGAGGTGCTGATCGCCGAGCTGGATGATCAACCCGTCGGCTTCGCGCTGTTCTTCCACAATTTCTCGACCTTCGAGGGGCGTGCCGGCATCTATCTCGAGGATCTCTACGTCGTGCCCGAGGCGCGCGGATCGGGGGCAGGGCGCGCGCTGCTCTCTCGGCTGGCGGCGCTTGCGGTCGAGCGCGATTGCGCACGGCTCGAATGGTCGGTGCTCGACTGGAACGAGCCCGCGATCAGCTTTTATCGCTCTATCGGCGCACGGCCCATGGACGAATGGACCGTCCAGCGACTCGACGGCGCGGCGTTGCGCGCGCTCGCGGCGGCATGAGCGTCGATACCGGCCTGGTCGACTGGGTGACCGAGGCGCTAGCGTCGATGGGGCATGTCTCGATGCGAAGGATGATGGGCGGGGCGACGCTCTATCTCGACGGCGTTGTGTTCGCGATCGTCGATGATGCGCGGCTGTGGTTCAAGGCCGATGCCGAGAGCGATGCGCGCTGGGACGCGGAGGGTTGCGAGCGCTTCACCTTCTTGATGGGCGACAAGCCCGGCACCCTGAACTATCGCGCCGCGCCCGATGCGGCGTATGATGATGCCGACGCGATGCGCGAATGGGCCGCGCTGGCGCTCGAGGCGGGGCTGCGCGGCGTCGCGCGGAAGAAGCCGAAAAGGCCAAAGGCGTCTTGACGTCATTCGCGCTTCCACGCGGCGGGCTGTGGCGTCTATAGGGCGGGCGACATTATTGGAGTGCACGACAATGTTCCGGCGGATTGACGACAGCATTGCGGTTTCCCCGCAGATCACCCCCGATCAGGTCGCCGCCGCCGCCGCCGATGGCGTGACGATGATCATCAACAACCGTCCCGATGAGGAAGAGGCGGGGCAGCCCGCGGGCGCCGAGATCGCCGCCGCCGCCGAGGCCGCGGGGATCGCGTATCGCGCCATCCCGGTCACCCATGCGGGCTTTTCGGCGAACCAGCTCGAAGAGATGAACGCCGCGCTCGACGCCGCGGGCGGCCCGGTGCTCGCCTATTGCCGCTCGGGCACGCGTTCGACCTATCTTTGGGCGCTCGCGCGCGCCCAGCGCGGCGAAGCGCCCGACATGCTCACCGCCAAGGCGGCGGACGCGGGCTATGACCTTTCCTCGATCCGGGCGATGCTCGACGCGCTCAGCGGAGGCCGATGAACTGGCTTTTGCTGGCGGGATCGCTGGCCGGGGTTTTGGGGCTCGCGCTTGCGGCGCGGCTGCTCGGGCTGGGTGAGGAAGCGCGCATCGTCAACGCGGAACACGCGCTTGCGGTGGCGGACGAGGTCGACAGCGGCTTCGAGCCCGTCGCCGTGGCGGTCGATCGCGCGGGCTATGCTGCGCTGTTGCGCGACAAGGCAGGGCGGATGATGCTGATCCGCGCGCATGGCGGGCATTTCGTGGGGCGGCTGCTGCACCCGCCGGTCGAGGCGCGGCTCGATCGCGACATGTTGACGCTCGCGCCCGATGGTCCGATGTTCGGATCGGTGACGCTCAATCTCGGCAAGCAGGCCTCGGTCTGGGCGAGCCGGTTGCGCGATTTGGGGAACACGATCCATGCCTGAGCTGCCCGATCCGGTGAATCTGGCCGTACCGGGCTTCGTCCTGCTGGTCGCGCTCGAAATGCTCGTCGCGCGCTGGCGTGGGCGGCACCGCTATGATCCGAAGGACACGCTGACCTCGCTCTTCCTGGGATTTGGTAGCACGATCGCGGGTGTGCTGACCGGTGGCGCGATGCTCGCAATGGCCGTGTGGTTCTGGAACAACCGGCTGTTCGACATCCCCTATGCATGGTGGGTATGGCCGCTTTGCTTCGTGCTCGACGATCTCGCCTACTACGCCTTTCACCGTTCGGCGCACCGCGTCCGCTGGTTCTGGGCGAGCCATGTCATCCATCATTCGAGCCAGCACTATAATCTCTCGACCGCGCTCAGGCAGACCTGGACGGGCTTCTTCAGCCTGGCTTTCGTCTTCCGCCTGCCGCTGTTCCTGATCGGCTTCCCGCCCGCGATGGTGTTCTTCTGCGCCGGGATCAACCTGATCTACCAGTTCTGGATCCATACCGAAGTGATCGGCCGCATGCCGCGCTGGTTCGAGGCGGTTATGAACACGCCCTCGCACCACCGCGTCCACCACGCGACCAACCCCCGCTATCTCGACAAGAACTATGCCGGGGTCTTCATCATATGGGACCGCATGTTCGGCACCTTCGTGCGCGAGCGCGACGACGATCGCCCGCGCTACGGCATCGTCAAGAATCTCGGCAGCTACAATGTGCTCTGGGCGGCGTTCCATGAATGGGCGGGGATCGCCAGGGACGTGTGGAAGGCGCCCGGCCTGATGAACAAGTTGCGCTACATGATCGCGCCGCCGGGCTGGAGCCATGACGGATCCCGCGATTCGAGCGAGACGATCCGCGCCCGCTGGCAGGCGCGTCTGCAGCATGACGGCTGAACCCGCGATCGGCGTGACCGAGGGCGCGGACGTCGTCGCGCTCGGGGGGGAACTGCTGGCGCTGTGCCGCGCGGTCTTTCCCGATTTCTCGCCCGACTATCTGCTCGGCCGCCTGCCGCGGCTCGAAGGCGTGGCATTGGTTGCGGCGCGCGATGCGGCGGGCCGCCTGATCGCGTTCAAGCTCGGCTATCGGCGTGGCGATACGCTGTTCTATTCCTGGCTGGGTGGCGTCCATCCCGATGCGCGGCGGCTCGGGCTCGCGCGGCGGCTGATGGCGGCGCAGCATGAATGGGCGCGGCAGGCGGGCTACAGCCATATTGAAACGCGCACGCGTGCCGCCAACAATCCGATGATCATCCTCAATCTGAAGAGCGGTTTCACGATCGCGGGCTTCGAGGTCGACAAGGCCGGGATTCCCGTCGTCATCCAGCGCGCCATCCTCACCTGATCCTCGCCGCGGCATGCCCTTGCGCTCGCGCAAAGTTACGTTAACGTAAACGTTCGACGCCGGAAATCGGCGCGTTGCGAGGAGAGGGTGATGGACGAAGTCGATGTGGTTGTGGTGGGCGGCGGCTCGGGCGGCAGCGCCGCGGCGGGGCGGCTCGCGGAGGACGGGCGGCTGAGCGTCGCGCTGCTCGAGGCGGGGGGCACCAACGACAACTGGCGCGTCAAGGCGCCCGGCATGATGCCCTTCCTTCCCGATGCCGCGAACTGGCGCTTCGAAACGGTGCCACAGACGGGGCTGGGCGGGCGCCGCGGCTATCAGCCTCGCGGGCGGGGGCTTGGCGGGTCGAGCGCGATCAACGCGATGATCTATATCCGCGGCAGCGCCTGGGATTATGACAACTGGGCGGCGCTCGGTTGCGACGGTTGGTCCTATGCCGATGTGCTTCCGGTCTTCCGCGCGTGCGAGGATAACGAACGGGGCACCGACGACTGGCACGGCGCGGGCGGGCCGCTCTCGGTAAGCGACCAGCACAGTCCCAACCCCGGCAGCCTCGCCTTTGTTGAGGCCGCGGCGGGCCTTCAGCTCCCGCGCAACCACGATTTCAATGGCGCACAGTTCGAAGGCGTCGGCCTCTATCAAGTGACGCAGCGCGGCGGCGAACGCTGGAGCGCCGCACGCGCCTATGTCGAGCCCAACCGCAGCCGGATCGACGTGCGCACCGGCGCGCTGGTCGAGCGCGTGCTGATCGAGGATGGGCGCGCGGTGGGCGTGGTCTATCGGCGCGGTGGCCGCACGCACACGGTCCGCGCGCGCCACGCGGTGATCGTCGCGGGCGGCGCTTTCGGTTCGCCGCAGACGCTGATGCTGTCGGGCATCGGGCCCGCCGACCATCTGCGCGCGCATGGCATTCCCGTGCTGCTCGACCGGGCAGCGGTCGGATCGGACCTGCAGGACCATATCGACTATGTCGCGGGTTATGAGACGGCGGGCGCGCCCTTTCTCGGCCAGTCGCTCGGCGGCACGATCACTTCTTTGAAGGGCATGGTCGAATGGCTCCGCCATCGCTCGGGGCCCTTCACCACCCCCTATGCCGAAGCGGGCGGCTTTGCGCGGACGCGGCCCGATCTGGCGGTGCCCGACATACAGTTCCACTTCGTCCCCGCGCTGCTCGAGGATCATGGCCGCACCAAGGTGAAGGGGCATGGCTTTTCCTGCCATGTCTGCGTGCTCAGGCCCGAAAGCCGCGGCAGCGTGCGGCTAGCCTCGGCCGATCCCACGGCACCGCCCGCGATCGATCCCGCCTTCCTGACCGATGATCGTGACGTCGGCACGCTGCTTGCCGGAGTCAAGCTGATGCGCCGCATCCTCGAGGCGCCGCCGCTCTCGGACTTTGCGGGGCGCGACCGGTATATGGCGGGGATCGATGCCGATGAAGCGATGATCGAGGTCATCCGCGCGCGCGCCGACACCGTTTATCACCCCGTCGGCACCTGCCGGATGGGGCCCGACGACGCCTCGGTAGTCGATACGCGACTGCGGGTGCGTGGCGTGGATGGGCTCTACGTGGCCGACGCCTCGATCATGCCCCGGCTTGTGAGCGGCAACACCAATGCCCCTTCGATCATGATCGGCGCGCGCTGCGCCGATTTCGTGCGGGCTGATCTGGCCGCATAATAGAAAAGGGCCGGCGCCTTTGGGCGCCGACCCCTCTCTCCCCACTCAAAGGCTTCAGAAGCCCTTGCGGACCGTAAGCCCGATGGTGCGCGGCTGGCCCACCTGGAAGCCCAGACGCGCCCGCCCGCCGCGTTCGCGGTCGAACGACAGGATCGCATTCTCGTCGAGCAGATTGTTGACGTAGAGCGTGATGCCAAGCTCGTTGTCGAACTGGACGCCCGCGCTCAGGTTGACCAGCTGATAGTCGGGCAGCTTCAGGTCGAGCGTGGTCGCAGCCGTCGCGGGCATGCCCGCAAAGGGCAGGCCGTGGACGAAGGTGCGCGGATTGTTCTCCTGATCGCTCGGCTGGGTGAACCGGCTGCCGACATGCTGGACCGATGCGGTGAAGAAGGCGTCGGTACCGCTGTCGTCAATCGGGAAGGTGTAGGTCGCCGCCGCCGTGATCTGGAACTTGGGCACGGTAGGCAGGCGATTGCCTTCGCGGATGCCGCCGAGCACTGCGCCCGTGCCATCAACGACTGTGGAATCGAACTCGGCTTCGACATAGCTGCCCGCCACCGACAGATCGAGCCCGGTCACCGGCGTCGCGCTCATTTCAGCCTCGATGCCCATGGTGTGCGCCTTGGGCACGTTGAAGACGACGCGCGATGAGCATGATCCCGCGTCGAGCGTGACCTGCAGGTTCTTGATGTCGGTGTAGAAGCCAGCCGCGTTGAAGGTGAAGACGCCGGTCTGCGCCTTCACGCCCGCTTCATAGTTCCACAGCGTTTCGTCGTTATAGTCCTGATAGCCGCCGAAGATCGCCTCATCCTCGGGGGTGCAGAGCGGCAGGTTCAGCGGGTCGTTGACGCCGCCGAGGCGGAAGCCCTTCGAAACCTGCGCATTGAGCGTCACATCGTCCGACGCTTCATAGCTCAGCAGGAAGCGCGGTGTGATGCCGCTTGCCGAGGTCTTGTCGCGGTTGTTGTCGCCATTGGCGAAGAGGCCGCCCGAAATGAAGCGACGCTCCTCGTTATAGGAATAGTAGCGCGCGCCTGCCGTGGCGGTGAGGGGGCCGAATTCGTAGCTCGCCTCGCCGAAGATCGCGAGCTGGTTCAGGTCATAGGGCAGGTCGGCATTGTACGGCGAATCCGCCGGGAACCCGTTTGCCACCGCGGCCGACGTCCCCGCGCCTAGCTCGGCGTCGGTAAAGGCGTCATAGCCCGGCGTGGGTAACCGCTGCGCATATTTGCGGTCGGTCTTCGAATAGAATCCGCCGACCAGCCACTGGAACGGGCCGTCCTCGCCCGAGGCGAGGCGCAGCTCCTGCGTGAACTGGCCAAGGTCGGTCGTGTCGCGCAGGTTGGATGGCAGCATCACCGCTGCGTCGGGGAAGCCGAGGTCAACCGAGACGCTGCCCGTTAGCGCGCTGGCATCGCGGCTGACGAGGATGTTACGGTCGGTGTAGCTGGTGACCGAGGTGATATCGATCGGCCCCGCCTCGACGTTCATCGTCAGGTCGGCGAGGAAGAATTCGTCCTGGAACGCTTCCTTGAGCAGCAGATATTGCTGGCGCTCCTTGAAATCGACCTGCGGGCGGGTCGTCGTGAACTGGTTGGCGTAGAGGTTGAACTCTTCCTGGCGGTTGAAACCGTCGGTCGAGATCTTCTGATAGACGATGCGCGGGACGATGGTGAAATTGTCGCTCGCCTGGATCAGTGCGGACAAACGCCCGCCCGCGCGCCAGCCGTCGTTGACGTTCTTCGCCTCGTCCGCGCCTTCGCGCAGCGCGTCGATGAAGCCCGCATATTGCGTATAATAGCCAACCGCGCGGATCGCGAAGCCGTCACCGACGGGGAGGTTGATCGCGCCCTTGATATGGCCGCCGACATCGTCCTCGTCGACCATGTTCACATTGGCTTCGACCTTGCCCTCGACCACGCCGAGCTTGGGCTGGTTGGTGATGTAGCGCAGCGTGCCGCCAACCGAGCCCGAGCCGAACAGCGTGCCCTGCGGGCCGCGCAGCGTCTCGACGCGGTTGAGATCGAACAGGTCGATATCGGGGGTGAAGAGCGAGAGCGAGATGACCGATTCATCGAGATAGATGCCGACCTGCTCCTTCACGCCGGGCTGATCGCGAACGATCTGGCCGGCGGAAACGCCGCGCACGGAGACCTGGCTCTGGCCGGGCCCGAGATTCTGGATGGTGAGGCCCGCGACGTTGCGCGACAGATCCTCGATGGTGCTGGCGTTGGCGCGCTCGATATCGGCTTCGGTCTGCGCGTTGATCGAAAAGGGAACGTCCTGGACGGTCGAGGCGCGCTTGGTGGCGGTGACGACGATGTCGCGGCCCTGATCGGGGGCCTCGGGCTGGGGCTCCTGCGCAGCCGCGGGTGTCGCCGCCACGATTAGTGCCACGGCGCAGACGCCCGCAGCAAGCCGATATTTTTTATAAGCAACGTCCAGATAACCAGACATAGTATGTCTCCCTGAGTTTATCGTTCTTGTCTTGTGATAAAATTGTGTGCGCGCGCTCACAAGTTGGCCGCGGCGATTTTGGCGGGGCGTGTCTTTTCTGCATCAAACCAAAAAAGGGCCGATGCGTCGCCGCACCGGCCCAGTCAGTTCGCAGGAGGAACTCCTTGAGGGGGGCGGGGGGTTGG
>NZ_JBYSXE010000016.1:47155-77808 GCF_058781925.1 Sphingobium sp. FW306-1B-F04DB
CGCCCCCCCCCCCCCCCGCCAATCCTGTCAGTAATTGTAGGCCCGCTCGTTGTGCGAGGCGAGGTCGAGGCCCTCGCGCTCGGCTTCCGCGCTCGGGCGCAGCCCCATGGTCTTGTCGATGATGAAGTAGAGGATCGCGGAGCCGATGCCCGACCAGGCGAGCGTGACGAGCACCGCCTTGATCTGGGTCAGCACCTGCGCGCCCATGTCGTAGGTGCCGACGGCGGCGGGCATCACGGTATAGTCGAAGAAGCCCTGGCCGCCGAGCGCGGGGTCGGCGACGATGGCCGTGCCGATCGCGCCGACGATACCGCCGATGCAGTGCACGCCGAACACGTCGAGGCTGTCGTCATAGCCCAGCTTGTTCTTCACCGTTGAGACGAAGAAGTAGCAGATCGGCGAGACCGCGAAGCCGAGCAGGATCGAGGTCATTGGTGCGGCGAAGCCCGAGGCCGGGGTGATCGCGACGAGGCCCGCGACCGCGCCGGTGACGGCACCCAGCAATGAGGGGCGGCCGTGATGGATCTGCTCCACGACCGCCCAGCTCACCGCCGCCGCCGCCGTAGCCACGAAGGTGTTGATGAAGGCGACTGCGGTCACGCCATTGGCCTCGAGGTTGGAGCCGGCGTTGAAGCCGAACCAGCCCACCCAGAGCAGCGAGGCGCCGACCATGGTGAGCGTCAGCGAGTGCGGCGCAAGCACCTCCTTGCCGAAGCCGATGCGCTTGCCGATCATGAGGCAGCCGACCAGCCCCGCGATGCCCGCATTGATGTGGACGACGGTGCCGCCCGCGAAGTCGAGTGCGCCCCAGCCCCAGAGCAGGCCAAAGTCGCCGGGCGTCGTCGGCAGGAAGTCCGGGCCCGCCCAGTACCAGACCATGTGCGCGATCGGGAAATAGATCACGGTCAGCCACAGCACGACGAAGACCATCAGCGACGAGAACTTCACGCGCTCGGCGAAGGCGCCGACGATCAGCGCGGGGGTGATGCATGCGAAGGTCATCTGGAAGATGACGAACACATATTCGGGCAGGTAGACGCCGTTGGTGAAGGTCGCGGCAAGCGTCGTCGCGTCGACGCCCTGGAGGAAGAGCTTGCTGAAGCCCCCGATGAACGCGTTGCCGCTGGTGAAGGCGAGGCTGTAGCCCCACGTCACCCAGACCAGCGCCGCGATCGACACGATCATGAACACCTGCATCAGCACCGAGAGCATGTTCTTGGTGCGCACGAGCCCGCCATAGAAGAGCGCGAGCCCCGGGATCGACATCATCAGGACGAGCACCGAGGAGACGAGCATCCAGGCGGTATCGCCCTTGTTGACCATCTCGGCGGTCGGCGTGAATGCGGCGGCGGCGGCAGGTGCCGCCTCGGTCACGGCTGCCGCGGCATTGCCCGCGGCTTCGGCCACATTGGCCGCAGCAGTGTTCGCCCAGGCGGGCAGGGCAGCAAGCAACGACGCGCCGATCGCGCCCGTTCCCGCTGCTATCTTCGTGGAAGTCTTCATCTTTCCCCCTTCGTGATTAGAGCGCGGTCTCGTCGGTCTCGCCGGTGCGGATGCGCACGGCCTGCCCGACATCGAGGACGAAGATCTTGCCGTCGCCGATGGCGCCGGTGTTGGCAGAGGCCTGCACGGCCTCGACGACGCGGTCCGCAAGATCGGCGGTGCAGACGACCTCGACCTTGATCTTGGGGACCATGTTGGTGCTGTATTCGGCACCCCGATAGATTTCGGTCTGGCCTTTCTGGCGGCCGAACCCCTTGACCTCCGTGACGGTCATGCCCGCCACGCCAAGCTCGGACAGCGCTTCACGCACCTCGTCGAGCTTGAAGGGTTTGATGATGGCGATGACGAGTTTCATTCGGCCCCCTTCTGCAAATGTCCGCAGGGGTATCCGCAAGCGATGTGCCAGATTCAAAAATTGCCCGAATTCTGCCGCACTGCACAAATATCGTGCGCCATCTGCGTCAAAGGGACGCTAAATATTGTGCAGTCGCGAAACGCTGCCTAAAAATCAGGCAAAATCCTCGAGCAATTCGCGCGCCCGCTCGGCGTCATCCTCGTCGACCATCAGCCGGGCGGGGGTCATCATGCCGAGGCCCAGGCTCGCCATGCCGCCGTCGAACAGAAAGGCATCGATGCCCGCGGCCTTGAGCTCGATCCGCGCGAGATCGGCGGCGATGGCATCGGGAAATTCGGCGATCGTGGTCAGTGCCAAGACAGGATTCCTGCGCCGCTTCTCATGATTGGGGATTCGATTGCAGCGCCTCGAGGCGGCGTGTCAGCGCTGCGCGATCGTCAAGGGTGATGCCGAATTCATTCTCCAGCACCGCACACACCGCCGCACCGCTGTCGAGCGTCCGGCGTTCGGTGTCGCCGTCCAGCGTGTGAACCGCGAAGTCGAAATTGCGCAGCGTCATTCGCTGGCCGGGCAGCGAACGCGCGCACATCAACTGCTTGCGGAAATGTGTCTGCGGGTGCGTCGATGTCCACCAGTTGGCGAGTTCATAGTCGATCGGCTCCTGCACCGTCAGGTCGAAGCGATAGGTCGTTCGCCAGCGGTCGGCGATCCTGATCTGCTGCTCCCAGACATCGCGGTCGCGGAGGAGGCGAAAGGGTTCGTGCGGGGTTTGCTGGACGATATCGGGAACAAGATCGAGCACCCCCGTCAGCACCGCGCCGCCAAAGCCGACATCGATCAGCACCGGTCCCTCGGGCAGCGCGACACGCAGCACCATATGCGTGCGCGGCGGCGTATCGGCATTGGGCTGGTTCCAGTAGACGCGCGCGGCGAGGCCATCGACGGTGAAACCGATACTGCGCAGCACCGCGAGCAGCAGCCCGTTGCTCTCGAAACAATAGCCGCCGCGCCCGCCAGGGACGAGCTTCGCGATCAGCGCGGGCAGCGACAGGTCGACCGGCCGGTCGAGCAGCGGATCGAGGTTCTCGAAGGGGATCGTCGCGGGATGCCGCGCAGCGATCGCCTCCAGCGTCGCGCGGTCGGCGGCGACGCGCCCCGCATGGCCGATGCGGTCGAAATAGGCTGCAAGCGCTGCATCATTCAGCGCGTTTGCGATCACGCCGCGGTCCCGCCCACGGTCAGCCCGTCGATCAGCAGCGTGGGCTGCCCCACGCCCGCGGGGACCGACTGGCCGCCCTTGCCGCACATGCCGATGCCCTCGTCGAGCGCGAAGTCATTGCCGATGCCCGCGACCTTGGTGAGCACCGTCGGGCCGTCGCCGATCAGCGTGGCGCCCTTGATCGGCACGCCCAGCCTGCCGTTCTCGATCAGGTACGCCTCGGTGCACGAGAAAACGAACTTGCCCGAGACGATATCGACCTGCCCGCCGCCGAAGCTCTTGGCGAAGATGCCCTTCTTCACGCGGCCAAGCAGTTCGGCGGGGTCGTCATTGCCCGCTTTCATGAAGGTGTTGGTCATCCGCGGCATCGGGGCGTGCGCATAGGACTGGCGCCGGCCGTTTCCGGTGGGCTCGACACCCATCAGCCGGGCGTTGAGGCGATCCTGCATATAGCCCTTCAATATGCCGTCCTCGATCAGCACGGTCTCGGCGGTGGGTGTGCCTTCGTCGTCGATCGAGAGCGAACCGCGGCGGCCGCCGATCGAGCCGTCATCGACCACGGTGACGCCGGGCGCGGCGACGCGCTCGCCGATCCGCCCCGAAAAGGCGCTGGTGCCCTTGCGGTTGAAATCGCCCTCGAGCCCGTGTCCGATCGCCTCGTGGAGCAGGATGCCGGGCCAGCCGGGGCCGAGCAGCACGGTCATCTCGCCCGCGGGGGCGGCGACCGATTCGAGATTGACCAGCGCCTGCGCCAGCGCCTCGTCGATCGCGCGGTTCCAGACCGCCTCGTCGAACATCCGGTCATAGAGCTCGCGCCCGCCGATGCCGAAGCTGCCCGTTTCGCGCCGGCCATTCTGCTCGGCGACGATCGAGACGTTGAGGCGGACGAGCGGGCGGATGTCGGTCGCGGTAAAGCCGTCGGCGCGGACGATGTCGATCACGTTCCACGATCCCGACAGGCCGACCGAGACCTGCGCGACGCGCGGATCACGTGCGCGCGCCGCGGCGTCGATCATCTGGCAGAGCGCCACCTTCTTCGCGAAGGGAACGAGGCTCAGCGGATCGGCGTCGGTATAGAGGTGGCGGTTGGTGCGCTGCGGGGGCGGGGCGGGCTGGTCCTTGGCGGGATCGAGCAGCGTCATCGTCTCGGCGGCGCGGCGGATCGCCGCTTCGCTCAGCTCATTGGCATGCGCAAACGCCGTCGTCTCGCCGCTCACCCCGCGCAGGCCGAAGCCCGATTCGCTCGAATAGTCCGCGGTCTTCAGCCGGCCGTCGTCGAAGCCGAAGCTCTCCGAGGCGCTGTACTGGAGATAGAGTTCGCCATCGTCGCAGCCTTTCAGCGCCTCGGCGGTGAGCGAGCGGGCGGCGTCCGGATCGAGGCCGCCGGGGCGATACAGGAAACTGCGGGGGTCGGTCTGCATGGAGACCGATATAGGCGCGTGCCTCGCGGTGTCGAGGGGCGGTCAGGCCGCGCCCGAGCCCTTTTCGGTGTCGGCGGGGCCGCCGATCAGCACGAAGCGCTTGTCGCAATAGCCGCAGTCGACGAAACCCTTCTCGTCGATCTCGAGGAAGACGCGCGGGTGGCCGAGCGAGGCGCCCCCGGGAATCTCGCTGGCGCCGTCACAGGCGACGCGGTTGCTGCTGACGCGGATGGTTTCGGGCGCTTCGATCATGGCCGGCCCATTAGCAAGCACGGTTTTGAGACGCAACGGGGTGAGGGCGTGTGCGGGATGGCGGGCAGGCCATGCTTGCTGCTCCCGGAATCTGCGGGCACCCCGACGCCGCGCCCCATTGGGATCCGAAAGACTGGCAGTCGCCATCATCTGTCGTCGTGCTTACGGTACATCAAATGTTACGATATGTCGGTCAACATTAACTTTGTAGTTCCAAGTTAATGACGCCGCTTGCGGCAAATTAAGCTGCGCGATGTTTGTGCAAATAATTTGTATGTTTCGAACTCGAAACTTTATTTTTATTCAAGGCAACTTTATATTGATGATACGCGTTCGTGGCATGATCCTATTATGGGTCGGGAGTCAAAATAAATGAGGAAGCTGATTTTGGCCGCCACCGTGCTGGCCGTCGCCATCCCCGCTGCACCCGCGTTGGCGCAGCCCAACCACACCGAAAAGGAATTGCGCAAGGACGTCAGCTGGGCCGAACGGGAATATGCTGAAGACATGCGTGATGCCGACAACCCGAGCGAAGCCCGCGAGGCCCGTCGCGAATACGACCGCAATATCCGCGAGGCCAATCGCAACGCGCGCGGCTGGCACCAGTACAGCAACTACGACTGGGATCGCTACGAGCCTGGCAGAAATCGCTACGATGCCGATCGCTACTATCGCAGCGGCAACTACTATCGACCCCAGACCCTCAGTTACGACGATCGCGTCTATCGTGGTCAGAACGGGCGATATTACTGCCGCCGTTCGGACGGGACCACAGGCCTCATCATCGGCGCCGCTGCGGGTGGCCTGACCGGCAATATGATGGTGCGCGGCGACAGCCAGACGCTGGCCACCGTTGCAGGCACCCCTGGCGGGGCGCTCGTCGGCCGCGAGGTCGCGCGCAACAATGTCCGCTGCCGCTAACGCCGCAACCGGCAAGTGAGGAGGGACGGCGGCCGCGGGCCGCCGTCTCGATTCCGATTCCTCCTGTGGGAGATGACGACATGCATCGGCCGAAAACCATCGAACGGGCGTATCAGCTGGCGCGATCCGGCACTTGCGCAAGCGTCCAGGAGATTCGCGCGCAGCTGACACGCGAACACCATGAAGCGGTCGAAGCGCATCTGCGCGGCCCCACGATCGGCCACCATCTGAAAGAGCTGTGCGAAAGGGCGGCGCCCGGCGGTGCAAAGTGACCGGGGTGCACGGCGTCGGCGCCCTGCTTCTGTGTGTCGCGGCCCTCGCAGGGTGCGACCGATCGCCGCCGCCAACCGCGATCGAGGAAGCGCGGATCGGGTATGCGATGGCGAAGGTGAATGCCGAGCAGGATCGCACCGACCGCATCGCCGAGGCGGAGCGCGCAGCCGCGGATGCAGTCAGGCAAAAGGCTCGGGACGCCGACGACAAGGCGCGAGCGACCCGCTGATCAACCTCGGCGCCCCGCCCTGGACGAATGTCCGAGTTTGAGGGGGCGGAAAGAAATCGCTGTCCTACACGCGCCCCACGCGTCACGGTGACTTCGGACTACAGGTTCTTTGAACCCTCGATCAATGCGGCTGTATTGATCGAAAAACCCGATGAATGCTGCCGCATTGATTGAGGGGATTCGTTCTGCACGCCTGACCTTACTGACCTTCGGCGGAAATGAGTGCGATCAGAAATAGTTTACCGTCAGCGTGAACTGGCCCGAATAGCTGCCCGCCATCTGGTTGGCGCCGACATTGAGCTGCCCGCCGACATTGAAGACGTGCGGGCCCGTGCCCGTGAACAGCCGCCAGCCGGTGCCGCCCTCGACCTGGAGCGCGGTCGCCATGCTCGCGCCGCCGCCCGCGCGGACGAGGGTGGGCGAGGCGCTGATCTGGACGTTGAGCGCGAGGCCGAGATTGGAGGCGCCGACAAAGGACGCGCGCGCGGGCGATCCGCCGCTCGCGACCGCGCCGCCCGTGGTGGTCCGCGCCCCATTGGCGGGGTCGATGCGCACCGTGCCCGCGGTCGCACCCGCAGAGATGCTGCCGAAATCGAGATCGCTGGTCTTGATCAGCGTCAGCGGCTGGACCGTAACGACACGTGCCTGCCCCGGGGTCGAGGCGGCGAAGGCGAGGCTGGGCGCGCCGATCAGCGCGAGCAGCATCCCGACGCGCAGCGCAAGGCCGAAGCCATCTTCGAGCGCGTTCAGGGTGATAGCGCGCTGTCGCTGCATCCTATGAAATCTGCTGGTCCCCACAGATCCTGCACTAGCCGCTCCTGGTTAAAACTTTGCCAATCGCCGGGGTTAAATTTGGCGCAATCGCGCCCGGCGTCTTTGCCTCTGCGCCGCAACCCGTTATGCGCTTGCCCGATGAGCGACGCAGCAATCGAGATCGTCGGGCTTGAGAAAGTCTATGCGGGTGGCAAGCGCGCGCTGGCAGGCGTCAGTTTCGACGTGCCGCGCGGCCAGATCTTCGGCCTTCTCGGCCCCAATGGCGCGGGCAAGTCGACGCTGATCAACATCCTTGCGGGTCTCGTCAACAAGACCGCGGGCAATGCCGCGATCTGGGGCTTCGACATCGACCGCCACCCGCGCAATGCCAAGGCATCGATCGGCATCGTCAATCAGGAGATCGTCTTCGATCCCTTCTTCACGCCTTTCGAGACGCTCGAGATCCAGGCCGGGCTGTTCGGCATTCCCAAGGCGAAGCGTCGCTCGATGGAATTGCTGCGCGCGATGCATCTCGAGGACAAGGCCAGCGCCTATTCGCGCACGCTGTCGGGCGGCATGAAGCGCCGGCTGATGGTGGCCAAGGCGATGGTGCATTCGCCGCCCGTGCTCGTGCTCGACGAGCCCACCGCGGGCGTCGACATCGAGCTTCGCCAGCAACTCTGGGCCTATGTCCGCGGCCTCAACCAGCGCGGCGTGACCGTGGTGCTCACCACGCACTATCTCGAGGAGGCCGAGGAGCTGTGCGATCGCATCGCGATCATTAACCACGGTAAGCTGATCGCCAACGAGCCGACGCGCACGCTGGTCGGCATGGCGCAGGAAAAGGCGGTCGAGGTAACGGTCGACCGCGACGTGCCCACGCTGCCCTCCAATCCCTGCTTCCAGAAGATCGAACTCAAGGGCGACCGCGTCCTCGCCATCACCTATGCCAAGGACAAGGTGAATGCCGGGCAGGTGCTCGCGGCGGTGCAGGAGCAGGGTTACGGTATCGTCGACGTCGTGACACGCGAGGCCGATCTCGAGGACGTGTTCCTCAACCTCACCCGCGCGAGCGCCAATGGCTGACCGATTCGACAAGCCCCTCCCCTTCAGGGGGGGTGGGGGTGCGGCAGTATGCCTAGATTGAACCCCAGACTGTCGACGCATGCGAAGGCCATGCGGCGTGAGCCGACGGAGTATGAGAAACATCTCTGGCGTCATCTCTCGGGTTCGCTGCTGGGAGGCTATAAATTTCGAAGACAAGCGGTCATCGGCAACCGCATTGCCGACTTCTTCTGTCCTTCTGTCGGATTGATCGTCGAAGTGGATGGGGACACGCATGATCGTGAGAGCGACGTGCTGCGCGATGCCGCGCTGGAGCAGTTCGGGCTGAGCGTCCTCCGCGTGTCCAATGCCGATGTTTCGACAAATATGGAGGGCGTCTTGATGGCGATACTCGACAAGCTGCATGGCTTGCCTGATCGCGTTTCATGGCGATTGCCCCACCCCAACCCCTCCCCTGAAGGGGAGGGGCTTGAAGGAGCAGAGACTTGAATTCCTACGACGTGATCGTCATCGGTTCGGGCGCTGCCGGGTTGACCGCGGCGATCAACCTGGCCGCGCATTGCCGCGTCGCGGTGATCGCCAAGGGTGCGCTTTCGGACGGATCGACCGCGCATGCCCAGGGCGGCATCGCCGCCGTCCTTGAACCCGGCGACACCTTCGATAGCCATATCGAGGACACGATGGTCGCGGGAGCGGGGCTCAACAACCGCGCCACCGTCGAATTCGTCGTCGAGAACGCACCCACCGCGATCGAACGGCTGGCCGCACTCGGCGTACCCTTCAATCCCGGCGGCGAAGACGAGCGCTGGCACCTGACGCGCGAAGGCGGGCACAGCCACCGGCGGATCGTCCATGTCGACGACGCGACGGGCTGGGCGGTGCAGCAAGCGCTCGAGGCGGCGGCCAAGGCCAACCCGAACATCACGCTGATCCCCGACATGGTCGTGATCGACCTCGTCACCGGCCGGCACGGCGAGCGCTATTCGGGCGAGGGGCATGTCTGGGGCGTCTATGCATGCAACCGCCGCACCGGGCGCGTCGAGCTGTTCACCGGGCGCGCAACGGTGCTCGCGACGGGCGGGGCGGGACGCACCTATCTCTATTCGACCGCGCCGCGGGGCGCCACGGGCGACGGCATCGCGATGGCTTGGCGCGCGGGCTGCCGCGTTTCCAACATGGAATTCATGCAGTTCCACCCGACCTGCCTCTACAATCTGGAGGTCAAGAACTTCCTGATCACCGAGGCGGTGCGCGGCGAGGGCGGGCACCTGCTCATCCCCGAAACGGGTCACCGCTTCATGCCCGACTTCGACCCGCGCGCCGAGCTTGCGCCGCGCGACATCGTGGCGCGCGCGATCGACCATGAGATCAAGCGCCTCGGCCTCGACTATGTCCATCTCGACATCAGCCACAAGCCGCCCGAATTCGTGCGCGAGCACTTCCCCAACATCCACGAGAAGCTGCTCGGCCTCGGCATCGACATGACGAAGCAGCCGATCCCCGTCGTTCCCGCACAGCACTATACCTGCGGCGGCGTGGTCGTCGATCTCGACGGACGCACCGACCTGCCCGGGCTCTATGCGGCGGGCGAGGTAACGCAGTCGGGGTTGCACGGCGCCAATCGCCTGGCCTCCAACTCGCTACTCGAATGTTTCGTCTTCGGCGAGGCGGCCGCGCGTCACATCATCGCCAACTGGGATGATCTGCCCGAGCCGCCGCCCATCCGCCCCTGGGACGAGACCCGCGTCACCGATTCGGACGAGGAGGTGATCGTCGCGCACAACTGGCGCGAGATCCGCCGATTCATGTGGGACTATGTCGGCATCGTCCGCACCACCAAGCGGCTCGAGCGCGCCGCGCACCGCGTGCAACTGCTGCGGCAGGAGGTCGCCGACTATTACGGCAATTTCCGCGTCACCCCCGATCTGATCGAGCTGCGCAACCTGATCGAAGTGGCCGACCTGATCGTCCGTTCTGCCTTGCATCGCAGGGAAAGCCGCGGCCTGCACTACACGCTCGACTATCCCGAGACGTTGCCCGACGCGATCGATACCGTTTTGGTCCCATAAAATTCCGCGCTGACGGCTTTGCGCTGCAACAATTGACCTATGTTGACGTTCAGCAACGTCGTCGGTCGGGAGTAGCGCGTCATGTTGAATCACCTCACTCGTAGGCAGCTCGTGGCCGCCGGCCTCGTCTTGCCTGTGGCGGCGCGTGCCGCGCCGGCGCGACGGATCATCGAGGGCCAGCATTTTGTCGGCACGCGTCCGCTCCAGAATGACGGCTGGCTCGACGGCGGGACCGCGCTTCTTGCCGAATCCTATACCACCATCCGTAATTGCACCTTCGACAATTACGGCAATGGCGCGATCCGCGCGGCGCAGGGGGGCGTTGACGGGCTGGTCGTCGAGGATTGCAGCGGCAGCAATTTCTTCCGCTTCTTCGAGAATTCGACCTGGGACAGCTCACCGGCCACCATACTCAGCAATTTCGTCTTCCGCCGCATCGCCGCGCAGAAGCTCGATCGCGGCATGATTCAGCTCAAATACGGCTCGAACAAGGGGCTGATCGAAGATTGCATCGCCCTCGCCGCGGACGACGCGGTCACCTACTCGTGCGGCTTCGCGATCGTCGATAATGTCACCGACGTCCAGTATCGCCGCTGCGAGTCGCATCGCTTCTTCGAGGTCGGCCGCAAGGCCAGCCAATATTGGAACGGCGACGGCTTTTCCGACGAGCGAACCAATGCGCGTATCCGCTATCATGGCTGCACCGCGACGCAGAATGCCGATGGCGGTTTCGACACCAAGTCGGCGGACGTCTATCTCGCCGAGTGCAAGGCGCGCGGCAACAAGCGCAATTACCGGTTGTGGAACACCGGCAGGCTCGAACATTGCCAGAGCGAGACGCCCGTGTCGCGCGGCGGCACCGGCGGAACCGCGCATTTCTCGTTCCACGGCGGCGCGGGGTCGCACTATGTAATCAGCCGCCCCTATGTCCGTGCGACCACCACCAGCACGGCGCCGGTGTTCCTGTTCGAGACCACCGCACCGATTGTCGTCGACATTTACGACGCTGACATCAAGGCGTTCGGCGCTCCGCTAATCAAGGTCAACGGCCCCGAGCCCGTGATCAACTGGTATCCCGCGCGCGCCAGCCAGAAGATCTTCGTCAAGACCGAGCGCGGCTGACGCTAGCCGGCGCGTCGGGAACATCTCGTCATTGTGACGGTTGGTTACCGGTCCAACAAAGGGAGGACGCGTCATGGTATCAAGGAAGTTTGCTCTTCTCGCCGCAGTTCCGCTGCTTGTATCCACCTTCCCGGCACTCGCTCAGGGCCCCGCGGCACAGAAGTTGAGCCTTGCCAACTCGGCTGCAGCGAAAAATGCCCGCGCCCGCGCCGCGATCGACCGCAGGAGCGCTGCGGCCGGTGGCAATGTCATGGGCTATGTGATCGGCGCGATCGTGGCGGGCGCCTTTATTTGGGGCGGTATTGAACTGATCACCGGTGACGACGACGAGGACGACGACCAGCCGGCCAGCCCCTGAGCCACTTACTGGACTACCTGCTCGACCGGCCGCGACAATCGACCGGATGAACCCGCCTGCGCTTCGCTTGGGCGCAGACGGGTTCTTGTCATGTTGCGATGCAACAAGAGCTTGCTTAATCAACATTTTGTGGGGAACGACGGGTAATGGGAGTTCTCCATGGCGTATCCCCTTTCGCGCAGGCGGCTGCTGGCTGCAGCAGGCGCGCTTCCCTTTGGCAGCCTCGCGCTGGCGAGCGCGAGAGCGGCTGATCCGAACGTCATAGACGGCCGCGTCTTCAACGGCGGTCGGGCGCTCGCCGGCAGCGGTGCCGATGGCGGAACCGCGCTGGTCGCGAAAACGAATATGACCGTGCGCAACTGCCAGTTCCACAACTGGGGCAATGGCGCGATCCGCGTCTCGCATTCGACCACCGAGCAATTCGTGATCGAGGATTGCTCGGGCAGCAATGTCTACCGCTTCCTCGAAAACTGGTCCTGGGATCATGATGGCGGCGTCCCCGCGCCGCTGAGCGATTTCATTCTGCGCCGCATCAGCGTCGTCGACGCCGAGCGCGGACTGATGCGGCTGCGCTATGCGAGCCAGCGCGGGCTGATCGAGGACGTCGTCGCCTTTGGATCTGCGGAATGCGCCAATTACTGCACCGGCTTCGCGCTGCTCGATGAGGTGAGCGATATCACCTATCGCCGCTGCGAGGCGCACCGCTTCATCGAATCGCAACGGCCACAGGACCGCTACTGGAACGGTGACGGCTTTTCCGACGAGCGCGGCAATGCGCGCATCCGCTATGAGGGCTGCGTCGCGACCGACAGCAGCGACGGCGGCTTCGATACCAAATCGGACCAGGTCTATCTCGTCGACTGCCGCGCGCGCGGCAACAAGCGCAATTTCCGCATGTGGAACACCGGCATGCTCCAGCGCTGCCGCAGCGAGGAGCCGGCAAAGCGTGGCGGCACGGGGCGCGCGGCGCATTTCTCTTTCCACGGCGGATCAGGTCCACGCTATGTGATCGACCGGCCGATCGTCCGCGCCGGCGCGGACAATAATGCCCCGGTCTTTCTGTTCGAGAACGACGTGCCCGCCGTGGTCGATATCTTCAACGCGGATATCGATGCGCGCGCGGCGCCGCTGATCGCCGTCACGGGGGCAGAGCCGGTCATCAACTGGTATCCCGCGCGTCCCCAACAGAACATCCGCGTGGGCTCCGAACGCGGCTAGAGCGATTTCGAGCTGGGTGGAAACACCCGGCGGCTCGGAAATCGCGGTAACGAACGCGTCGAGCGATTCCACGCAAGTGGAATTCGCTCTAAGGGAACGGGTGCTGGCCCGATCCCGCGCAAGCGGTTAGGACACTCCCTCGCAGTATCGGAGTGCTTTCATGATCGCCCTCACGCCCAGGCATCGCAACGCGGCGATCGCCTTCATCATGGTGACGGCGATCCTCGATATCATGTCGATGGGCATCGTCATCCCCGTGCTGCCGCCGCTGATCGAGCAATTTGCGGGGTCCAACGCGAGCGCGGGGATCTGGAACGGCGTCTTCGTCGCGCTCTGGGCGGCGATGCAGTTCGTCTGTTCGCCGATCATCGGCTCGCTGTCCGATCAATATGGCCGCCGCCCGGTGATCCTGTTGTCGACCGCGGGGCTTGCCGCCGATTTCGTGCTGATGGCGGTGGCGCCCGATCTCTGGTGGCTCGCGCTGGGCCGCGCGATCGGCGGCATGACCTCATCGAGCTTCACCACTGTCTTTGCCTATATGGCGGACATTACCGAGCCCGAGAAACGCGCGCGCGCTTATGGCCTGATCGGCGCCGCCTTTTCGGGCGGTTTCGTCGCGGGACCATTTATCGGCGGCGTGCTGGGTGAGATTTCGCCGCGGCTGCCCTTCTGGGCGGCAGCCGGGCTGTGCGGGCTCGCCTTTCTCTACGGGCTGTTCGTGCTCCCGGAATCGCTTGCGCCTGAAAAGCGCATGCCCTTCGCCTGGAGCCGCGCCAATCCCTTCGGCGCGCTCAGGCTGTTGCGCTCGCATCCCGAATTGTCCGGCCTCGCGACCGTCAACTTCCTGCTCTATTTCGCGCACCACGTCTTCTCCGCGGTCTTTGTGCTCTATGCCGGCTATCGCTATGGCTGGACCGCGCTCGAGGTCGGCATCCTGCTCGCCCTGGTCGGCGTGCTCGACATGATCGTGCAGGGCGTCGTGGTCGGCCCGTGGTCAAGCGGCTGGGCGATCGCGCGACGATGATCTTCGGGCTGTTCGGCGGCGCGGTGGGCATCGCGTGCATGGGGCTCGCGCCAACGGGTTTGCTTTTCACGCTGGCCATGCTGCCCAACGCGCTATGGGGACTCGCGATGCCGACGCTCCAGTCGCTGATGACGCGGCTCGTCTCCGAATCCGAGCAGGGCCAGCTGCAGGGCGCGAACAACAGCGTCGCCAGCATTGCGGGGGTCGTCTCGCCGCTGTTCTTCGGGTTTGTCTATTCAGTGTCGGTCGGCGGGGCGCCCGCGCTGCCCCATATCGGGAGCGCCTTCCTGATCGCCGCGCTCGTCCTGCTTGCTGCCGCGATCATGGGCCGCTTCGTCGCGCGGCGTGCCGAGACTGCCGAGGCCGCCGCAATTTAGAGCCTGATCGGTTGAGGTGGAAGCGCTTTGCGCTTCCACCGAAAGCGTGAATCAGGCTCTATTCAAACTGTTGAGACCTTGATTCACGTTTCCGTCTGATTCAGCCTGAAACGATCAAGATCTGGCGGCGCGCCCTCCAGCCTCAGCCGTCGAGCGTCGAGACGACCATCATATAGGCGAGCCGCGCCGATTCGGGACTTGGTCGCATCACATCGAAGCCACGGCGCGCGGCCATCGCGGTCATCAGGGGCGCCGAAAGATCGTTGCGCTGCTCTGCTTCTGAGCCATCCACGTCCTCCGGCAACGCTTTGGTCAGCCTCAAGCCGGGTTCACCCAAGGGCGCCGGCATGTCGCCGCTGCCCCCGAGCTTGCGTGCCATCAGCGCATAGACTTCGCCCAGGCTGCGCGCCGCGCCCGAGCGGTGATAGAAGATCGGGCGGTTGGCCGCGGCCTCGCGCGGGAACAGCGCCGCCGCGCTGGCGTCGGGCGTCTCGCCTGCGGCACGCAGGAAGCGCGAGGCACCCGCGGCGCCCAGGAAATGTGCGAAATAGAGATCGGTGCCGTTGGGCTGGCGGCCAAGCGCGCCCGTGAGTGTGCTGGCATTGTCCGCGGCGAACTCGCCCGCCATGACCGCAGCGGCGTCTGCATCGTAGCGCAGCGCGAGGATCGCGCGGCGCGCATCGGGATCGGCGACGGCGTAGCGTCCGTCCGCACCCCGCGTGATCTGGTCCGCTGCCCATCCATAGCCGTGGCTCGCGCCATGCTTGTTGATGACGCCGAGCCAGCTCTGCTCGATAAACTGGTAGAGCCCCGAGGCCGAGGAGGTCGGCGCCCTGGCGGCGGGATCGAGGCTGCTTTCGACGCGCGCCTGGTTCCACAGATAGTCGAAATCGACGCCGGTGCGCTCGGCCGCGCGGCTGATCGCGGCGTGGACGCGTGCGGCCTGTCCGGAGCGCTGGAGCGCGGCATTGGTGAAACTAGGCTTCATCGCTGGCCCGATCATCGCGTTTCGGCGGAAATCTATGGGCCGTGAAAGTTAACGTCCGGTAAAACCGGCATAATAGGGGACAGTGTCAGATTGGCGTTTTCTGCCTTTGTCAGCGCGCTTGAAAGGCATTATGAGACGGTAACCGATCGGCTGGCGATCGCGGGAATGTGGGACAGCTCGGGGATGCGTGTAGGCTTCCCTTTCGCTGATTTTTCGCGGGCAACGGCGCTGCATCGGATCGTATATCGGATCTGTGGGGATCAGACATGACCATGTCGGACCGGGCCAGGGTGCTCGCCGATGCGCAAGCGCTGATGGCGCAGGCGCTGATATTGCTGGACAAGGCCGAAGCCCTTGAGGCCGGCGCGCATCTCGACGCCGCCATCCAGCGTGTCCATGACATGATCGACCAGCGGCCGATCCGGCTGGTACGCACGCGGTAATGCGCCGGCGGCGTCAGAAATCGACCGCGACGCCTTTGAGCTCCCAGTCGCCATAGCGCACGGGATTGAGCCCGAGCGGATCGTCGGTGTCGGGCTTTTCGGACACCGGCTCGGGCTTTGGCACGGGCGGGCTCTTCGAAAGATAGGCGGGTGCCTTGACATGGTCGGGGCGGCGGCCGGCGGCCATCAGCTTCATCCTTTGCGATATTGAAGAGCAACGATCTTTCTCCCACATTGGGCAGCAAAGGAGAAAGCGCAAGTGAACGGTTTCAAGACCACGATGTTGCTGGCCGCGCTGACCGCGCTGTTCATGGGCCTCGGCTACACGCTGGGGGGCAGCGGCGGCGCGGTGATCGCGCTGCTTTTTGCGGCCGGCATGAACCTGTTCACTTTCTGGAACGCCGACAAGATCGTGCTGAGGATGCACGGCGCTCGCGAGGTCGACGGCCGGTCCGCTCCCGAATTCTACGGGCTCGTCCAGCAGCTTGCGACGCGCGCCGGCCTGCCCGGCCCCAAGGTCTATATCATCGACAGCCCGCACCCCAACGCCTTCGCCACGGGCCGCAATCCCGAGAATGCGGCGGTCGCGGCAACCACGGGACTGCTGAGCATGCTCAACCGCGAAGAGATTGCGGGCGTGATGGCGCACGAGCTGGCGCATGTGAAGAATCGCGACACGCTGATCATGACGATGGTCGCGACGATCGCGGGAGCGATCTCGATGCTCGCCAATTTCGGGCTGTTCTTCCGCTCGGACGACAATCGCGGCAACATGCTCGCGATGATCCTCGCGGTGATCGTCGCGCCCTTTGCCGCGATGATCGTGCAGATGGCGATCAGCCGGACGCGCGAATATGGCGCGGACCGCGGCGGCGCCGAGATTTCGGGCAACCCGCGCGCGCTTGCGTCCGCGCTCGCCAAGCTGGCGCAGGGCGCGGCGCGCATCCCCAATCCCGTCGCCGAGCGCAACCCAGCGGCCGCGCAGCTCTATATCGTGCCGACGCATATCAGCGAGATGTTCTCCACGCATCCAGCGACCGAGAGCCGCATCGCCGAACTCGAGGCGATGGCGCATGACATGGGACTCGATCGCCCCCCGCCGCTGACGCCCGCGAGCGGCGCCTCGGCCGCAGTGCCCTCGTCACGCCGCCGACGCGGCAGCGCACTGGACCCGCTCGGCCGAAACGACTAGCAGCGCGGCGATGCCGCAGCCCCCGAAAGATCGCGCCAAGCCGCGCTACCCCGCGCCTCCTCCCGGCCTGCCCGCGCGCCGCGCCGCGCTGAAGCTGCTCGACGCCGTGATCCGTCGCGGATTGCCGCTGGAAGCGGCGCTGGGTGCGGCGACGCAGGGCATCGCGCGTGGCGACGACCGCGCGCTCGCGCATGCGATTGCGGCCGAGACGCTGCGCCGGCTTCCCGACCTAGACGCACTGATCGACAGCGCAACCGCCAAGCCGTTGCCCGACGACGCCAAGGCGCGCTTCGCGCTGCGCATTGCGCTCGTCCAGGCGCTCGCGCTCGGCACGCCGGGCCATGCTGCGATCGCCACCGTATTGCCGCTGGTCGATGGCGGGCCGCGCCGGCTGGTGCACGGTGTCTTCGGTAGCCTGATGCGCAAGGGCGTCGCGTTGCCCGAACTGCCGATGCTGCTGCCCGAGGTTGCCGCGCGCTGGGAGGCGCACTGGGGGCCTGACATGGTTGCCGGTGCACGCGCCGCAATTGCCGCCCCGCCGCCGCTCGACCTGACGCTCGCCGACGCGACGGAGACGGAGCATTGGGTGGAGCAACTCGGCGGCACCAGCCTAATGCCCGGTCATCTCCGCCTGACCGACGCCGGGCCTGTGGCCAGCCTTCCCGGTTTCGACGAGGGGCGCTGGTGGGTGCAGGATCTCGCCGCCTCGCTTCCCGCGCGACTGCTTGGCGCAGGCAAGGGCACCGCCCTCGATCTCTGCGCCGCGCCGGGAGGCAAGGCGCTCCAGCTCGCCGCCGTGGGGTGGCAGGTGATCGCGCTCGACCGGAGCGCGCAGCGGCTTGAGCGCGTCCGCGAAAATGCCGAACGGACGAGCCTCTCGCTCGATATCCGCGAGGCCGATGTGATGCAATGGACGCCTGACGCGCCCGCGGATGCGATCCTGCTCGACGCGCCCTGCAGCGCGACGGGCATCTTCCGCCGGCATCCCGACGTGCTCCACCGCGTGGGTGCGCGCGACGTTGCCGATATGGCGGCACTGCAGGCGGCGATGCTGGCGCGCGCGGTCGACTGGCTCGCGCCCGGCGGGACGCTCGTCTACGCCACCTGCTCGCTCGAACCGGAGGAGGGTGAGGCGCAGATCGAAAAATTGTTGCGGGCGCGCGACGATGTCGCTCTGAAGCCCGCTACAGCCGACGATCTACCCGCCAACCTCCCCGAATCCGGGCATGGCTGGGTGCGCACGCTGCCCGGCATGCTCGGTGCCGAAGGCGGGCTCGACGGCTTCTTCATCGCGCGGCTGGTGCGTAAGGGCTGATTGACCAAACACCCGGCTTGCCCCCCGTGATAGCGGGGGTTAAGGCAGCGGATCATGAACCATCCCGTCCGCATCGCACCATCCATCCTCTCCGCCGATTTTTCCAAGCTGGGTGAGGAGGTGCGCGCGATCGACGCCGCGGGTTGCGACTGGATTCACGTCGATGTGATGGACGGGCATTTCGTTCCCAACATCACGATCGGACCCGCGGTGGTGAAGGCGCTCCGCCCGCACACCACCAAGCCCTTCGATGTCCATCTGATGATCTCCCCGATCGACAGTTTCCTCGAGGATTTCGCGAACGCGGGCGCGGACATCATCACCGTCCATCCCGAGGCGGGGCCGCACCTCCACCGCACGATCCAGCGCATCAAGGCGCTGGGCAAGCTGGCGGGTGTGTCGCTCAACCCCGCGACGCCCGCGAAGATGCTCGACTATGTGCTCGAGGATATCGACCTCGTCCTCGTGATGAGCGTCAACCCCGGTTTTGGCGGGCAGAGCTTCATTGAAAGCCAACTCCGCAAGATCGAGGCGATCCGGGGCCGCATCGACAAGCTCGGCAAGGACATAAGACTCGAGGTCGATGGCGGGATCGACGTCAATACCGCGCCGCGCGCGATCGCAGCGGGCGCCGACGTGCTCGTCGCCGGCACCGCCACCTTCCGCGGTGGCCCCGCACAATATGCCGCCAATATCGAGGCGCTGAGAGCACAGTGAGTTCGCCCACGCCCCCCGACGCGGCGGCCGACGGGATCGAGCAGGGAAAGCGGCTGGTCCGATCGGGCGGTGACAAGGGCCTCTCGCTCGCCGAGCGCATCGCCAACCGCCTGCTGCGCCTCACCTGGCGTTCGCCGCTCCACGCGCTGCGGCTGAAGGGGCGCTATCCGCTCAAGCTGCTCGCGGTCCCCGATGATCCGGTGATGGGCGACGTCCAAGCGGGCGAGGCGATCCTTGCGGGCCACTTCCTCTATCGCGGCGAAACGCTCGACCTCAAGGCACTCGACTTTGCGAAGCTCGACACGTCGGATGGCATGGCGCGCTATATCCACAGCTTCCAGTGGCTGCGCGACCTTTCGACCGTAGCCACGCGAGAGCGCGGCGCGCCGATCGCCGAAAAGGTCATGCGCAAATGGACGCAGCGCCATGCCGAGCAGGTCAGCGATCTCGCCTGGCGGCCGAGCCTGTGGGGCAAGCGCATCCTGTTCTGGACCGCGCATGCGCCGCTGATCCTCTCGAGCGGCGACCTCGTCTATCGCTCGGCGGTGCTCAACGCGCTCGCGCGCGGCGCGCGGCATCTCGATCGCGGTGCCGACAAGGCGGAACAGGGCGTTCCGCGCATCGCGGCCTGGGCGGGGCTCGCTGCCGCAGGCCTGCTCATCCCGGGTGACGGCAAGCGCAAGGAGACCGCCGAAGCGGGACTTGCGCGCGCGCTCACCACGGGCATGTCGAGCGATGGCGGCGCCATCTGCCGCTCGCCCTCGGGCCAGCTCGAACTCGTGATGTTGCTCTCGATGCTGCGCGCGGTCTATGACGCCCGGCGCCAGCAGGCACCCGCCGCGATCGATGCGGCGCTGGCGCAGGCGGTGCCGGCATTGCTTGGCGTGTCGCATGGCGACGGCGGGCTGGCGAGCTGGCAGGGCAGCGCCCCCTGGCCCGCCGAACGCGTGCAGGCGGTGATCGAGGCTTCGGGTGTTCGCACGCGCCCGCAGCCCCAGGCGCGCGACTGGGGCTATCAGCGGATGGCAGCCGGCCACAGCATCGTCATCGTCGATGCCGCGCCGCCGCCGCTCAGCCGCCTCAATGTCGGCGGCTGCGCCTCGACGCTGGCCTTCGAGATGTCCGATGGCCCGCACCGCCTGATCGTCAGCTGCGGTGGTTCGCGCGAGACGAGTGCGCTGATCCCGGCCAAGCTCGCGCACGGCCTGCGCTCGACCGCCGCGCATTCCACGCTGGTGGTCCACGACAACAACAGCACCGCGATCCACAATGACGGCTCGCTCGGCCGCGGCGTCACCGAGGTCGAGATGCATCGGCAGGAAAGCGACACCGGCAGCCGGCTCGAGGCGAGCCATGACGGCTATGCCCGGCGCTTCGGGCTGATCCATCGGCGTACGCTCGCGCTTGGTCCTGACGGGCGGGAATTGACGGGCGAAGACGTGCTGGCCCCTGCACCGACCCGCCGGCGCGTGTCACACGCGCCCTTTGCCATCCGCTTCCATCTTGCGCCGGGCGTCGAGGTGTCGACGACCGCCGACGGCCTCGGCGCCATGCTGCGCATCGCGCACGGCCCGATCTGGCAGTTCCGTTGCCGCGGGGGGACGCTCGCAGTCGAGGACAGCCTGTGGGTCGACGCCGAGGGCCGCCCGCATCCCACGGTCCAGCTTGTCGTAAGCGGAGAGGCGGCGGGCACCGCAACGGTGAACTGGACGTTCAAGCGCGCGGGCTGACGCCTGCGTCTTTCCCGATCGGTTCCGAGCGACTAAGGGGCTGCGGCAGACTCGGCGCGCATCCTCGCTCCGCCAACAGCCCGTATCCAGACTGACAAAGGATCGCCATGACCACCGATACCTCGCCCGTGAAGATCACGCGCGCGCTGCTTTCCGTTTCCGACAAGACCGGCCTCGTCGAGCTGGGCCAGGCGCTGGCGCGCCACGGCGTCGATCTCGTCTCGACGGGCGGCACCGCCAAGGCGCTGCGCGATGCGGGGCTCGCGGTCCGCGACATATCGGACCTTACGGGTTTTCCCGAAATGATGGACGGCCGCGTCAAGACGCTGCACCCCAAGGTGCATGGCGGGCTGCTCGCGGTGCGCGACAATGCCGAGCATGTCGCCTCGATGGACGAACACGCGATCGCGCCGATCGACCTCGTGGTCGTCAACCTCTACCCCTTCGCCGCGACCGTCGCCAAGGGCGCTGACCGCGACGAGATCATCGAGAATATCGACATTGGCGGCCCTTCCATGGTGCGCTCGGCCGCGAAGAACCATGCCAGCGTCGCGATCGTCACCGATCCGTCGGACTATGCCGAACTGGTCGAGGCGCTCGACGCCAATGGCGGCGCAACCGATCTTGCCTTCCGCCGCCGGCTCGCTGCCAAGGCCTATTCGGCGACCGCCGCCTATGATGCGATGATCAGCCAGTGGTTCGCATTCGCCGACCAGCAGCAGACATTCCCCGACATGCTCGCGATGGCCGCGAACCGGCGCGAGGAACTGCGCTACGGCGAGAACCCGCACCAGAAAGCGGCGCTCTACATTCCCAATGGTCCGCACGCCCGCGGCATCGCGCAGGCCGAGCAGCTCCAGGGCAAGGAACTCAGCTACAACAACTATAACGATGCGGACGCCGCGCTCGAACTCGTCAGCGAGTTTCGCGAGGGCCCCCCGACCGTCGTCATCGTCAAGCACGCCAATCCTTGCGGCGTCGCCAGCGCCGATACGCTGATCGAGGCGTACCAGGCCGCTCTTGCCTGCGACAGCGTCTCGGCCTTTGGCGGCATCATCGCGGTCAACCGTCCGCTGGACGGCCCGACGGCGGAAGCGATCTCGGGCATCTTCACCGAGGTGGTGGCAGCGCCCGACGCCGATGAAGAGGCGCGCGCGACCTTCGCGAAAAAGAAGAATCTCCGACTGCTGCTGACGGGTGAGCTGCCCGATCCCGCGCGCGGCGGGCTTATGCTCAAGACGATCGCGGGCGGATATCTCGTCCAGTCGCGCGACAATGGCCGCGTGACGCGCGAGATGCTCAAGACCGTGACGAAGCGCCAGCCGACCGAGCAGGAACTGACCGACTGCCTCTTCGCCTGGACCGTCGCCAAGCACGTCAAGTCTAACGCGATCGTCTATGCCAAAGGCGGCAGCACCGCGGGCATCGGCGCGGGCCAGATGAACCGCCTCGAATCCGCGCGTATCGCGGCGTGGAAGGCAAAGGACGCCGCCGAGAAGGCGGGCTGGGAGAGCCCACGCACGATCGGCTCGGCGGTGGCCTCCGACGCCTTCTTCCCCTTTGCCGATGGCCTGCTCGCCGCGGTCGAGGCGGGCGCCACCGCGGTCATACAGCCCGGTGGCTCGATCCGCGACGAGGAAGTGATCGCGGCTGCCGATGAGGCGGGGTTGGCGATGGTCTTCACAGGCATGCGTCATTTCCGGCACTGAGTTGTAGTTCCTCCCCCAATCGGGGGAGGGGGAGTTTCGGGTTGGATTGCCCCCGGCATGCCGGGGGCATGATCGACCCGACACTCGCGTAGCGCGGTGGAGGGGCTGGTCCGATGTTTGTGCTACCCCTCCACCATGCTTCGCATGGTCCCCTCCCCGTAACCGGGGAGGACCTATTATGCCGCTGCCGCGCCCTTCATCTTGAACAGCGCGCGATCCTCGGGACCGAAGCCGCGGCGCCAGATCACATAGCCATAGACCCCCAGGATCACGGGGATGCCGACGATCAGCTCCATCCACTCGGGCACCTGCGTCGCGACATACCCGACCACCGCCGCGATCGCCGCGGCCCAGATCAGCGCCCAGCGCCAGCCATTGACGGGCGCACCGAGCAGGCGCGAGAGCAGCCGCGCCTTGACGATCGAGGCGATCCCCAGCGCCACGCACAGCGCCGCGGCGGGGCCTGCGGCGACATAGAGCGGCGGCAGCCCCATATCCTGGATCAGCAGGATGAAGACGACGCTGAGGATCGCCTGCACCACGATCATGCCGAAGGAGATCATCAGGTTACGGTGGCGCGCGACATAAACGAGCGCGGATTCGCTGACCACCGCGGTCGCCGCGACGACCTCGGCGGCGAGCAGGAAGCCGAGCGCGCCGACGCCACCGACGAAGGTGGGCCCCACCAGCCCCATCACCGCCTCACCCGGAATGCCGAGCGCAAGCGCGACGCCCGTCTGCGCGGCGATGATCCAGAAGCCGACCTGGCTGATCTGCCTCGCGACTGCGACCTTGTCCCCCACCTCGAGGTTGCGCGTGATGACGGGGCCGAGGATCGGATCGAAACTGGTCTTCAGCTTCTGGGGCAGCGAGGCGACCTGCTGCGCGACATAATAGATGCCGACGATCGCGGGTGACGCGAACAGACCGAGAATAGCGAGGTCGAGCCGGCGCGAGCCCCATTCGATCGCATCGGCCGCGGCGAGCGGCATGTTACGCTTGGCGAGCCAGAACAGCGCCGCCGGATTTGGTCGCCAGCCATGCGGCATGCCATAGCTGCGGAACAGCGGGATCACCGATGCGACGAGCGCCGCAATCAGCGACACCGCATAGGCGAGGATCAGCCCGTCGCGCGTCGAGTAGAACGCAAAGCCGAAGGCGGCGACGCTGATCGTCCAGGGCTCGATGATCGCGCGGGCGCGCACCGTCGCGCCGACGTCGAAGCGATAGGCGAGCGCGGCCAGTGAGAGATCCGACCCCACCAGCCCGAAGATCACGAGCGGCAGCAGCAACTCCAGCCCGTTGATCCTGCTGTTGGGGAACATCGCTTGCGGAAAGACCATCAATATGCCGCAGGCGACGACCGAGGCGATCCCCGCGACGAGCAAGGCATCCCACACGACATGGACATGGGGCCGGTCGGTCTTGGACAATTGCTCGGCGAGTCCGCGCCTGAGCCCCAGCGTCGCGAGCTGCGCCGCGAACTCGACGACGAGCACCGCATAGGCGAATCGGCCCAGCGCCTCTTCGCCGTACCAGCGGCCGGCGATGAACAGGAAGGGCAGCCTTGCCGCGAGCCGCATCAGGAAGCCGAAGAAATTGGTGCGCCCGCCCTTGGCAAGCGCAGCGATATCGCCGTTCTGATCCCCCTCGGCCGGCATCGCGCTCCCCTCGGTTCGACCGCTCACAGAACGGCCTTCAATGCGCGGCGCCCCAGCTTTTGCCTGTTCCGATTTCGACGCCGAGCGGAACCGTGAGTTGTATAGCGGGTTCGGCAGCCGACGCCATCACCTGTTCGATGATGGGCGCCGCCGCCCCGACATCGCCCTCGGACAGCTCGAAGACGAGTTCGTCGTGCAC
The DNA here is from genome assembly GCF_058781925.1 of Sphingobium sp. FW306-1B-F04DB. Classification (NCBI taxonomy): domain Bacteria; kingdom Pseudomonadati; phylum Pseudomonadota; class Alphaproteobacteria; order Sphingomonadales; family Sphingobiaceae; genus Sphingobium; species Sphingobium sp. FW306-1B-F04DB. The sequence goes on from NZ_JBYSXE010000016.1 coordinate 71,269, forward strand.
CTGAAGCAGCATGCGCACATCCGGCAGCCCCGCGTCGCGCAGCGCGCCCGGCATGCGCGCCATCGCGCGCTTGATGATGTCCGCGCTCGTTCCCTGGATCGGCGCGTTGATCGCGGCGCGTTCGGCACCCTGGCGCTCATGCTGGACGTTGGACCTGATCCGCGGGAAATGCGTCTTGCGGCCGAACAATGTGGTGGTGAAACCCGTCTCGCGCACGCTGCTCAGCGTCTCGTGGATATAGTTGCGGATGCCGGGGAAGCGGTCGAAATAGCGGTCGATCATCGCCTGCGCCTCGTCGGCGCCGATCTCCAGCCGGCCGGCAAGCCCCCAGCGCGAAATGCCGTAAAGGATCGCGAAGTTGATCGTCTTGGCGCGGCCGCGCGTGTCGCGGTTGACCTCCCCGAACAGTTCCTGCGCGGTCATGTTGTGGATGTCGTCGCCGCGCAGGAACGCTTCGCGCAGCGGCGGCACATCGGCCATGTGCGCGGCGAGCCGCAGCTCGATCTGGCTATAGTCGGCCGAGAGCAGGACATTGCCCGGCTCGGCGACGAAGGCGTCGCGGATGCGCCGCCCCGCCTCGGAGCGCACGGGGATGTTCTGGAGGTTCGGGTCGTTGGACGCCAGCCGCCCCGTTTGCGCGCCCGTCATCGAATAGCTGGTGTGGACGCGGCCGGTTCGCGGATTGATCTCGCTCTGGAGCGTGTCGGTATAGGTCGACTTCAGTTTGGAGAGCTGGCGCCAGTCGAGCACCTTGCGCGCCATCTCGACACCGGGGCTGCCTTCCTTGTCGGCGGCGATGCGCTCGAGTTCGTTGACGTCGGTCGAATAGACCCCCGACTTGCCCTTGCGCCCGCCCTTCAAGCCCATGCGCTCGAAGAGAACGTCGCCGAGCTGCTTGGGGCTGCCGATCGTGAAGGGCATGCCCGCGATGCCATGGATCTCCTTTTCGAGTTCGGCGATCTGGCCTGCGAATTCAGCCGAGAGGCGCGCGAGCTCCTCGCGATCGACCTTGATGCCCGCGCGCTCCATGCCCGCCAGCACAGGGATGATCGGGCGATCGACCATCTCATAGACGCGCGTGGCGCCCTCTGCGGGGAGGCGCGGCTTGAGCCGGCGCCACAGCCGCAGCGTGACATCGGCATCCTCGGCGGCGTAGCGCGTCGCATCGGCGAGGCCGATCTGGTGGAAGCCCTTTTGCGACTTGCCCGTGCCGACCACCTCCTTGAAGGCGATGCATGTGTGGTCGAGATTGAGCTTCGCAAGCTCGTCCATCCCGTGCCCGTGCAGGCCGGCATCGAGGTTGAAGCTCATCACCATCGTGTCGTCGATGGGGGCGACCGCGATGTCGTGCTCGGAGAGGATCGCGACGTCGTACTTCAGATTGTGCCCGATCTTGAGCACCGCGGGATCCTCGAGCAGCGGCTTCAGCCGCGCGATCGCGGCGGCGAAGGGTATCTGGATCGGATTGTCCGAAAGCAGGTCGCCGCCGATATGCGCGAGCGGGATATAGCACGCCTTGTTGGGCGCGAGCGCCAGGCTCAGGCCGACCAGTCCCGCGCGCGGGCCAAGGCTGTCGGTCTCGGTATCGAGCGCGACAAAGCCCTGCGCAGTCGCCGCGGCGATCCAGCGATCAAGCGCATCGAGATCGGCCACGGTTTCATAGGCATCGCGGTTGCATGGCGGCTCGTCGGGCAGCGCCGCGGGCGCGGCGGTCGTGGCCGGCTGTTGCGGTACCGCAGCGGCTGCGGGCGCGGCCGCCGCCGTCGGCGCCGTGGTGCCGAGCCGCGTCAGCAGCGACTTGAAGCCGTGACCTTCGAGAAAGGCGCGCAATGGCCCTTCCGGAATCCCCTTCATCGCGAGGTCGCTGAGCGGCTCGGGGAGCGGCACGTCTTCCTTGAGCGTCACGAGCACACGCGAAAGCCGCGCCATCTCGGCATTGGCGATCAGATTGTCGCGCATCCTGGAGGGTTTCATCGACGGCGCAGCGGCGAGCACCGCCTCGACATCGCCGAACTCGTTGACCAGCTTGGAGGCGGTCTTGGGACCAATGCCAGGCACGCCCGGAACATTGTCGACGCTGTCGCCCATCAGCGCGAGCACCTCGCCGAGTTTTTCGGGAACCACGCCGAATTTCTCGACGACATGATCGGGGCCGAGCCGCTCGTTCTTCATCGTGTCGAGCAGGTCGATGCCCGGCTCGATCAGCTGCATCAGGTCCTTGTCCGACGAAACGATCGTGACCTTCCATCCTTCCTTCAGCGCGGCGCGCGCATAGGAGGCGATGATGTCGTCGGCCTCGAAGCCGTCCTCCTCGATGCAAGGCAGCGAAAAGGCGCGTGTCGCATCGCGGATCATCGGGAATTGCGGAACCAGATCCTCGGGCGCGGGCGGGCGGTTTGCCTTGTACTGGTCGTAGAGGTCGTTGCGGAACGACGTCGATCCCTTGTCAAGGATAACCGCGAGGTGCGTCGGGCCGTCGGCCTTATGGAGCCCGTCGGCAAGCTTCCACAGCATCGTCGTATAGCCATAGACCGCGCCCACCGGCTCGCCCCGGATGTTGGTGAGCGGGGGGAGGCGGTGATAGGCGCGGAAGATGTAGCCCGAGCCGTCGACGAGATAGAGATGGTTCTGCGAGGACATGCGCGCGGGGATAGCAGGGCGACGCCGCACGACAAAGCCGGTTTGCGCATGGCCGTGCAATCGCCGGGTCATCGACGGTTCACCATCGGTCGGCTAGGCGCTCTGAAATGATTTCGCGACGGACATTACTGGTTTCAGGCGGCGCGGTGCTCGGTGCCGCACTGGCGCCTCGCCCGCTCATGGCAACGGGCGGCTTTGCGTCGATGCGGCTTTCGGTCGTCGTGCGCGGCCAGGGGCCCGACGTGATCCTCATCCCCGGGCTGACCGCCTCGCGCGACATGTGGAACGCCACGGTGGCCGCGCTTCCGGGCTACCGCTATCATCTGGTCCAGGTCGCGGGCTTTGCGGGCGATCCGCCACGCGGCAACGCATCTGGCCCGGTCGTCCTCCCCGTTGCAGAGGACATCGTCCGCTACATCATCGCGAACGGCCTCAAGGCGTCCGCAATCGTCGGCCATTCGATGGGTGGATTGATCGCGCTGATGATCGCCGCGCGCTGGCCGGCGCGCGTCGGCCGCGCGATGGTGGTCGATATGCTCCCCGCACCGGCCAACGGGCTGGGTATGTCGACCGCGGGACTGCGCCCGCTGATCGACGGGCTGCGCGACTCGCTGACCGGCACGCCCGAGGGCCGTCGTACGCTCGATTCGCTGATGGGCATGTTCGGTGCACCCGATGCACATGCCCGCAAGAGCGATTCGGGCGTGGTCGCGCGGGCGATGCACGACATCGCGGTCACCGACCTGACACCCGAACTCCCCAGGATCACCGCACCGCTGACGGTGCTCTACGCCACGGTACCCGGCGCGCAATATGACGCGGCGGCAGTCGATCGTGCCTATCGCACCGGCTATGCCGCAGCCAGGCGCGCGCGCCTGACACGCATCGCGGGTAGCGGGCATATGATCATGCTCGACCAACCCCAGCGATTTTGCGCCGAACTACGCGCGTTCCTGGCCGCGACGGTCTGAAGGTCGCGGGTTAGCGGCGGCTGACCCGGATCGCATTCGCGCCGCCCCGCGCCGCGTATTGATTACCGCTGCGCGCCAGCGCCACGACCGCCGCAATATCGCGACTGGCGCGATCCATCGCGCCGTTGTAGCAATTGCGACCATCCTGGCGCTGCGGCAGCGTATCAATCCTGGGGCCGATATCGCAGACGAACTCGGCCGCGTGATGCACGCGGGTATTCAACCGTTCGACTGCGCTGTCGGAACGCAGATTGAGGTCGGCATAGCTGACCGCCATGGTCCGCACGCCATCCCAGGGCATGGTCTTCGCGGTCGAGACGATCGGAGCTTCCGACTGACCCGCCAATGCCGGCGAAACCGGTGCCAGCATGGCCGCGGCTGCCAGTGCGGCCATAGCGCACCTGCCAATGATCAAACTCTGCATGTGAACATCCTGCCTTCCATTACGCGCCGATCCGACGCGGCGCATCTCGTGGACGGCAGACCCGCAACGCGAATCCACCGGACTACGCGGACGTGCCCCTGCCGGACAAAGGACGGGCGCGCCGTGCATGCTGCTTGGATCACGGCCGGAAGGGTTCAGGAGCTGCTTGGCTGGCGAACCTTCCGGTCGGGCCAATACCGTTCGTCGTGACCCGGAACGACTGTTCGGGCGAGCGGGATGACTCAGCCCTATTCGCATCGGCGATCGATTCTGTCTTGGACAAATGCGACAAGATCACGCGACAAGATGAAGTATAGTGCGTCTTTCGAATTTTAATTTGTTACGACACCGAGACATATCCAAGACACCATAATGTTGATTGTTCAAAGATATATGCACATCACACAAAAAATGTTGCGCATGAACGGAATTTATTTTTGGGTAAATGCAATAATATGACTCCGATGTCCGGACTATTCATCGGTGTCGATACCGATATTTGGAACGCATCAACAATGGTTGGGGAGGTGTATTTTATCCGCGCGCCGAAGCGTTTGCGCCGTTCAATCCCTCGGCGTTCGTTCCGGCGGATATCGGGGTTTCCCCCGATATGATGGCGCGCCGGCGGGGTGAATAGTCGTCCTGCTCCGGGGCGTCGACCGGAACGTCGGAAGGTGAAAGGTCATGACTAGCAGACTCGCAGCGATATGCGCCGGCCTTGCATTGCTGGCGATCCCGTCCCCGGCGCTCCATGCCAAGGCGCCCGACACCTGGGACGATCTTCACAAGGTGAAGGCCAAGCGCATGGACGAGGCCTATCTCCTGCCCGGCGCCGATTTTCGCGCCTATACCAAGGTGATGATGGATCCCACCGAGGTCGCGTTCCAGAAGAACTGGCTGAGGGACTATAACAGTTCGACCATCGGCCTGTCGCAAAGGATCAGCGACACGGACGCGCAGGCGATCCTCGACGCGGCGAAGGGCGGGTTCGAGCAGGTCTTCGCCAAGGCCTTCGCAAATGCCGGCTATCAGGTCGTCACCGCGCCCGGCCCCGACGTGCTGCGGCTGCGGACTGCGGTGATCAACCTCACCGTGACCGCGCCCGACACGATGTCTGCGGGCCGCACGCGGACCTTCTCAAGGGATGCGGGCGCGGCGACGGTGGTGATCGAGGCGCGCGACTCGGCGACGGGCGCGATCCTCGGTCGCGCGATCGACCGCCAGGACATTGGCGATAATTCCTTCATCTTGCGGCGTAGCAGCGTCAGCAATCGCGCCGACTTCGAACTGGCGTTCAGCAGCTGGGCCAAGGCTGCCGCCGCCGGCCTGACCGAGCTCAAGGAACTCTCGCCGATCGACACCAACGCGCAGGCCGTGAAGAAATAGGTGCCGATTACGGGTTGCAAGCGCCCCGCCGCCGCCGCACAGACGGCTCCATGCTCAAGGGGAGGATCGCTCTCGTCACCGGCGCGGCGCAGGGGCTTGGCCGCGCCATCGCTGACGCGCTTGCCGAGGCGGGCGCGCATGTGCTCGTGCACGGCCGCGACCATGGCGCGCTGGAGCACGCGGTTGCCGACATCCGCCAGCGCGGTTCATCGGCCGAGGCGCTGGCCTTCGATCTGGGCGACGAACGGGCGATCGGGCGCGCCTTCGCAGGGCTTGGCCGGCTCGACATCCTCGTCAACAATGCGGGCGCGCGCGATCGGCGTCCGCTGGCCGAACTGGATTCGGCAGCGGTGCGGCAGCTGCTCGAAATCGACCTTGTCGCACCCTTCGAGCTGTGCCGAAGGGCGGCCGGTGTGATGCAGCCGGGCGGGCGCATCATCAACATCACCTCGATCGCGGGGCCGATCGCGCGCGCGGGCGATGCCGCCTATACCGCCGCCAAGGGCGGGCTCGACGCGCTGACCCGCGCGCTCGCGGCCGAACTCGGGCCGCGCGGCATCACCGTCAACGCGGTCGCACCGGGCTATTTCGCGACCGAGGCCAATGCCGACATGGTCGCCGATGCCGATATCGCAGAGTGGCTGGCGCGGCGCACCTCGCTTGGCCGCTGGGGCGAACCGCACGAGATCGCGGGCGCGGTCCTGTTCTTCGCCTCCGACGCGGCGAGTTACGTCACCGGCCAGACGCTCGCGGTCGACGGTGGCTACCTCGCGCATTTCTGAAGCCAGGTCGGCTGTCTACATTCGCTGCCGAATTGCTGACTGTCGGGACACGACGCAATTGCCGCCGCAAGATCCTCCCCGGTACGGGGAGGTGGCAGCCCAGAGGGCTGACGGAGGGGCTGCGCTGAATTGGCGGGTTTTATGCCGGCCCCTCCACCACGCTTCGCGTGGTCCCCCTCCCCGTACCGGGGAGGATCCGAAAGGCCGCTAACCACGACTTTTCAGGCATTCCTCACCTCGGTCGCGGACGCCAAATCCGGACACCGCGTAATTGATGTAGTCACCCTCCTGGATGGTACGAAGTCGCGAACGCTTCAATGCAGGAGGGTGACCGATG
>NZ_JBYSXE010000017.1:0-70638 GCF_058781925.1 Sphingobium sp. FW306-1B-F04DB
AGCCCCGCCGCCACCGGCACGCGCTTGTCGAGCACCAGCCGCGCTCCGCTTTCGACACCGAAGGCCTGTTGCAGCGCATGCGCCGCCCGCAGCACCAGATTGTCGTCACTTTCACCGTCGAGCGCCCCGGCAAAGGGCCCCTCGATCGTCAGCGACAGTGCATCCGCCTTCTCGCCGCGCAGCACGTCACCGTCTCCCGCAAAGGCGAACAGGCTTTCGATCGTGTGATAGCCATCGGCGCGCCGCGCGCGGACATGGAGCGCCAAATTGATCTTGGCCCAGGCGATTTCGGTCAGCATGGCGGTCAGGGCGCGATATTGTCCGGCTTCAGCCCGGTATCGAGCTTGGACCTGATCCGTTCGGCGATGTGTCCTTCGGCAGTCACCAGCGCCGCGGTCCACGCATAGCGCGCGTCGATCCTGCGCCCCGCGGTCCAATAGGCGTCGCCGAGGTGCTCGCTGATCGTCGGTTCGTCGGGCACTGCCGATGCGGCGCGCTCGAGCGTTTCGACCGCCTTGGGGATGTTGCCGCGAACGAAATAGGCCCAGCCGAGCGAGTCGGCGATCGCGGGATCCTGCGGCGCGAGCTCGCTGGCACGGCGGATCAGCCGTTCGGCCTCTTCCAGATCCTCGCGATACTCGAGCTTTGCGTAGCCGAGATAGTTGAGCACCACGGGCTGATCGGGGCCGAGTTCGGCGGCGCGGGTCAACGCGACCTTTGCATTGGGCCAGTCGCCCGCCTCGTAATGCGCGCTGCCCTTGAGCAGCCACAGCGCCCAGCCCGCACCATCCCTGGTCTTTTCGGCCATGGCGAGCGCGCGGTCATAGGCGATGGCGGCCTCGTCATGGCGCTTGAGTTCGGCATAACGCTCGCCCAGCCGCGTGAAGTCGCTGACGGTCGCGCCCCGCGCCAGCGTCGCTGCGGTCGCGGTCTCCAGCGCGCGCTGCGTTTCGCCGGCATCGACCAGTATCTGCACGCGCGCGTCGCGTGCCGCCGCATTCCAGGGCCCCTTGCGATTGATCCGGTCGAGCAACGGCAGCGCGAGATCCGGATTGCCTCTCGAACCCAGCATGTCGGCGACGAGCAACAGCGCGATATCGCTGCCGGGATCGAGGATCAGCGCGATCCGCGCGATCGAGAGCGCGATTGGTGTCGGACGATCCTGCCGTCCGATGTCCTCGGCCAGCCGCGCGAAGAGCAGCGACACGCCCTTGCTTGCATCGGTCGCGGCGCCAGGCAGCTTCTTGTGCCGCGCAACGAGCGTGTGCGCCGCCTTGAGCGTGACATCATTGCCTTCGAGCAGTTCCATCGCGGCGCGGCGCTCACCCAGCGCCGCCAGACGGCTCGCCACCGCAATCCGCACCGCAGTTTCGCTCGCCCCCCTGCCGATCGCGTTGAGCGCGCGATAGCCGGCCTCACCGTCCTCGGCCTTGCGCTGCGCGAGCAGCAGCAGCGCCTCCTGCTCGCCCTTGTAGGCCGAGGTCAGCGCGCTCGTCGTACGCGCCCTCAACAGTTCGACGGTCGCACCGTCGCGCGCACCGAAATTGGTCCAGGCGCGCAGCATCGGCGACAGGAAGGCGAAGGTCTCCTCGCCTTCCATCGTGCCGATCGCACCGCGCGCGCTTGCCCAGTCTCCAGTCGAAAGTGCATTGGCGAAGAACAGCAACCGCCCGTCGGCGGGCAGCGCGCCACGCGCGTCGAGGATCCGGGCCGCATCGAGCGCCAGCGCGGTGTCGCCCGCAGCCAGCGCGCCGCGATAGGTTCGAAGCGCCATCGTCAGGTCGCCCGGATCGGCGACGAGCAAGGTCGCATAGCCAGCCGCAGCGGCGACGGGTTCGCCCGCATTGTCGGCCAGCCGCGCGCGCACATAATGCGCCATCGCCTCGGCATCGGGCCGGTTCGCCAGCGCGAGCGATGGCAGCATCGCCGCCGCGATCAGCGCGGGCGCGACGATGGTTCGGGTCGTGACGAATATCCGGGCGAACATCCAGCGGGGCACTCCGACGCGGCGTCCGCGGAACCGCGGGCCAGCAGCGATCATACACCATGACGCCCCATGACAGGCAAGCGTCGTATATTGCCCGCGCGCCGCGACGCGCAGGCGAAAGACCGCTTGATCTCAAGCCGGCTTTAAGTTGTACGACTCGCGGGCATTCGACCTGCACGACGAGAAATGGAACAGACACATGCCCGCTGCCTTCATCGAACATGTCAACCTCACCGTCCGCGATCCCGCGCGCTCGGCCGCGCTCATGCACGATCTGTTCGGCTGGCATATCCGCTGGCAGGGGCCGGCGATCGACAACGGCCATACGATCCATGTCGGCGACGACCATGTGTATATGGCGCTCTATACGAGCAAAGGGCGCGACTATGACGTCGCGACTTTTGCCAAGGGCCGGCCGCTCAACCATGTCGGGATCGTCGTCGACGATCTCGATGCCATCGAGGCGCGCGTGCGGGCTGCGGGCCTCGAACCGTTCAACCATGCCGGTTACGAACCCGGCCGCCGATTCTATTTCTTTGACCATGACGGAATCGAGTTCGAGATCATCAGCTATCGCGCCGCCGCCGACTAATTCGTTGACACCGGTGGCGACGCAAAAGCCAAGCGCCAGAATATGATCCGATGTCTATCAGATTCGTTGCTCTTACGAATCATTCGCCGCCGCGGCTTTGGACAAATTTTACAACGAAATCCTAATGATGATTTGCCTCTATTTTCCAGAACCAAGAAAATGCGAACGACTAAAGGTCTTACACGAGTGTAAGTATTAAGAAATTTTCGACCACTGTCGAATTCGTTCTTTTCAACCTCCAACAATTCTGGCATCAATCATTCACCGGCTTAAGTGACCCGGCCGGATTGGCAGCGGGGGGTTTCGATCTCCTTTGCGACCCAGGTGTAGAAACCCCCTGTTGCCAAACTTCCCACCAGAACCGATGTCGATCCATTCGCGAAGGCGGCGCAACGCGGCCGTCGCCCGCCCGGGTCCGGTATCACCGGACGCGCTCCGCTGCCTGCTGCCCCAATTAATCCATTGATACCGCTGTGCATTCCCGCCACTGTGCGGGGCGGCGCGCGGCTTTCCGCTTCGCGCGCACGCCGGTGGCGCCGATTTGAAGTCGGCTTCCTGTAAAGCGCGCCCCGCCAAGCGCATGGCGCGCTTTTCTTTTGCGTGGCCCATGACGCGGAAGCGCCCGGGCGCTGGGTCGTATCCGCTCTCGCGTTCGGCAGCAGCGGCAACCGGATGGAGAGACCGGGAACACCGGCCGAATTCGCCCGGAAGAACAGCGCGATCAGCCCCTCGCCACCCGCGCAGTTCTTCCTGTGATCTCCACCCCTTACATATTGGGGTAGTTGGGGCCCCCGCCACCCTCGGGCACTACCCAGTTGATGTTCTGCGTGGGGTCCTTGATGTCGCAGGTCTTGCAGTGGACGCAGTTCTGCGCGTTGATCTGGAAGCGCGGATTGCCCTCTTCCTGCCCCACGACCTCATAGACGCCCGCGGGGCAGTAACGCTGCGCAGGCTCGTCATAGAGCGGCAGGTTGTGCCTGATCGGGACGTCGGGATCCTTGAGCGTCAGGTGGCAGGGCTGGTCCTCCTCGTGATTGGTGTTTGACAGGAACACCGAGGATAGCCGGTCGAAACTGAAGACGCCGTCGGGCTTGGGATAGTCGATCTTCCTGGCGTGGTCGGCGCGCTGCATCTTGGTGTGATCAGGCTTGTGCCCGAAGGTGAAGGGCAAACCGATCTTCAGGTAGCGCATCCACATGTCGATGCCCGCGAAGAGCGTGCCGAAGAAGTTGCCGAACCGCGAAACCGAGGGCTCGACATTGCGCACCATCTTGAGTTCTTTGGCGATCCAGCTTTCGTTGAGCGCCTGCGGGTAGCTCGACAGTTCGTCCGCCGAACGATCCGCCGCAATCGCCTCGAACGCTGCCTCGGCTGCGAGCATGCCCGATTTGATAGCGGTATGGCTGCCCTTGATGCGCGGCACGTTCACGAAGCCCGCTGAACAGCCGATCAGCGCGCCGCCGGGGAAGACGAGCTTGGGCACCGCCTGCCAGCCGCCCTCGTTGATCGCGCGCGCGCCGTACGACACGCGCTTGCCGCCCTCGAGCATCTTCTTGATCTCGGGATGCGTCTTCCAGCGTTGGAATTCCTGGAAGGGATAGAGGTGCGGGTTGGAATAGGAGAGCGCGACGACGAAGCCGAGCGCGACCTGGCCATTGGCCTGGTGATAGATGAAGCCCCCGCCCCATGCGTCGCTGAGCGGCCAGCCCTGGCTGTGGATCACACGGCCGGGAACGTGCTTGGCAGGATCGATGTCCCACAGTTCCTTCAGCCCGATGCCATAGACCTGCGGCTCGCAATCGCATTCGAGGTCGAAGATGCGCTTCAATTCCTTGGTCAGATGACCGCGCACGCCCTCAGCAAAGAAGGTGTATTTGGCATGGAGCTCGAGCCCCGGCTGGTAATCGGGCTTGTGCGTGCCGTCGCGCGCGACGCCCATGTCGCCCGTCGCGACGCCCTTGACCGACCCGTCCTCGTTGAACAGCACCTCGGCGGCCGCGAAGCCGGGGAAGATCTCGACACCCAGTCCCTCGGCCTGCTCGGCGAGCCAGCGGCAGAGATTGCCGAGCGAGCCCGTATAGGTGCCCTTGTTGTTCATGAAGGGGGGCATCATGAAATGGGGCATTGCGAACTTGCCCGTCTCGGTCAGCAGCCAGTGATGGTTCTCGGTGACCGGCACCTCGGCCATCGGGCAGCCCATGGTGCGCCAGTCTGGCAGCAATTCGTCGAGCCCCTTGGGGTCGACCACCGCGCCCGAGAGGATGTGCGCGCCGACTTCGGAGCCCTTTTCGAGCACGCAGACCGAAAGCTCGCGGCCCTTCTCGTTCGCAAGCTGCTTCAGCCGGATCGCTGCCGCCAGGCCCGCCGGCCCGGCGCCCACGATCACGACGTCATAGGGCATCGATTCCCGTTCGCTCATCTTCCGCTTCCCTCCATGGCCGGTGCGCGATGGATTCCTGTCATCGTGCCCGGACAACGCTTTATCACTAATGCCCGTGCATTCAGATTGACCCCGCCGTCAACCTCTGACTCTAGTGTTTGCGATGGACGCGGGGGCTGAAATCCTTGAAGCGCAACATGCGCTGAGCACACTCGGCTGGTGGCACGAGGCGGGAGTCGACATGCTTGTCGACGAGGCGCCCCGCAACTGGCTCGCCGGGCCGCGTCCGGCTGCCGTAACGTCGCCGGCCGCCGCGCCGTGCCCCGAGCCCGAGGCATTGCCCGCGACACTGGAGGCCTTCCGCAGCTGGATCGAGGCGGCCGAGCAGCTTCCCGACGGCTCGATCAAGGGACGAAGAATTTTTGCATCGGGCGAACCGACATCGCGGCTGATGGTGCTGGTCGACATGCCCGAAGCCGGTGATTCCGACGCCGGAATGCTGTTGTCCGACGAGGCCGGGCAGTTGTTCGACCGGATGATGGCGGCCATCGGGCGGGGCCGCGGGACGATCTGGCTCTCCTCGCTCGTGCTCGCGCGGCCGGCGGGCGGCAGGATCGATTCCCAGCGCGTCGAAGCGATCGGTGCATTTGCGAAACATCATGTCGCGCTCGTTCGCCCTCAGCGATTATTGCTGATGGGTCAGGCGGCAAGCCGTGCGGTTCTCGGGATGGATCTCGTCGCCGCGCGCGGAAGATTACACGCCGTTAACCATGGCGGCGTCAATATGGAGGCAGTCGCGACGTTCGCGCCGCGCTTCCTGCTGCAAAATCCGCAACGCAAGGCGGACAGCTGGCGGGATCTGCGGTTGCTTATCGAGGGAATGCAATGAAGCTCACCCCCCTTCTCGCCGGCGCGCTGCTGCTGTTTTCAGCGCACCCTGCGCTGGCCGCGAACGAGGGTGTGCAGACTTCGGCGCGCAAGCCCGCGCGCGAACCCTTGCCGCGCCAGCTCTCCGCGTCCGAGCGCGAGCTCTATCGCGCGGTCTTCGCCGATATCCGCGCAAGCCGCTGGGTCGAGGCCGCGGCGCGGCTCGATGCCGCGAAGGACGGGCTGCTGACGCCGCTTGCGCGCGCCGAGCTCTATCTCGCCAAGGGCTCGCCCAAGGTCGAGCTCGACCCCCTGCTCGCGCTGGTGGCCCAGGCGCCCGACATGCCCAAGGCGGCGCAGCTCGCCCGTCTCGCAACCACGCGCGGCGCAACCACCCTGCCCCCGATTTCCGAGCCGCAGCGCCTTGTGTGGCTCGGCGGCAAGCCCTTGCGCGGCCGCGCCTCGACCACCAGGGGCGACCTCGTCGCCGAGACGCTGAGCGCCAGGGTGCTGCCGCTCATCAAGGACAACCAGCCCGCGGCGGCCGAGGCGTTGATTGCCGAGGTCGAGGGCCAGCTGACCCCCGAGGCGCTCACCGAATGGCAGCAGCGCGTCGCCTGGTCCTACTATATTACCAACAATGACGCCGCCGCGCGGATGCTCGCCGCCAGGGCGCAGCGCGGCGTGGGCGAATGGGCGGTCTATGCCGACTGGGTCGTCGGTCTCGCCAGCTGGCGCCAACGCGACTTCCGCGCCGCCGCCGCGGCCTTCCAGTCGGTTGCCGCGCGCGGTGCCGACAGCGAGTTCCGCGCCGCGGGGCAGTTCTGGGCGGCGCGTGCCTTCATGGCCAATGGCGAGCCCGAAAAGGTCCAGCCGCTGCTGCGCAACGCAGCGCGCAATGACGAGACCTTCTATGGCCTGCTTTCGGCGCAAACGCTGGGCATCGCCGCGCGCGATGACAATGGTCCCGATCTGGTGACCGCCGACTGGAAGCGCCTTTCCCGGCTTGGCAATGTCCGCACCGCGATCGCGCTGAGCGAGATCGGCGAATACAAGCTCGCCGACGAGACCCTGCGCCATCAGGCGCGGATCGGGACGCGCGCCGATCATGCCGCACTGTGCGAGCTAGCGGCGCGACTGAATCTGCCCGAAACACAGATCTGGCTGGCACATAACGGCCCCAGCGGCGCGCAACCGGGTGCCGGCACACGCTATCCCGCGCCCGACTGGACCCCCGATGGCGGCTGGCGCGTCGACAAGTCGCTCGTCTATGCGCACGCGCTGCAGGAATCGAACTTCCGCCGCGACGTGGTGAGCCCCGCCGGGGCTTACGGCCTGATGCAGGTGATGCCCGCCGCCGCACGCCACATGGCACGCGACCGCGGCGGCGATTTCTCGCGCGAGGCGCTGACCAATCCTTCAACCAATATCGAGTTCGGCCAGCGCTACCTCGAATATCTGCGCGATTTCGATGGAACGCAGGGGCTGCTGCCCAAGGTCATCGCGGCGTATAACGCGGGCCCCGCCCCCGTCCGCGACTGGAATTACCGCAACATCGATGGCGGCGATCCGCTGCTGTACATCGAGTCGCTGCCCTATTGGGAAACGCGCGGCTACGTCACGATCGTGCTCCGGAACTACTGGATGTACCAGCGCAACGCGGGCGAGAAATCCGCCAGCCTTGCCGCGATCGCGCAGGGCATGTGGCCGCGCTTCCCCGGGCTTCGCGGCGCGACCGCCGTGCGCATGGACGCCGCCAACAGGACGCAAAGTGCCGATTGACGAAAGCCGGGCGTTCCGCCCGGTCAACATCGCGGTCATGACGATCTCCGACACGCGCGGGCCTGACGAGGACACGTCGGGCGACGCGCTCGTCGAACGGCTGACCGCCGCCGGGCATCATCTTTCCGACCGCGCGATCGTCCGCGACAAGATAGACCTGATCGTCGCGCGCCTGCACGGCTGGATCGACGATCCGCAGATCGATTGCGTCATCACCACCGGCGGCACCGGCGTCACCGGCCGCGACGTCACCCCCGAGGCGCTCGCCCGATTGGGCGGCAAGGACATTCCCGGTTTCGGCGAGCTGTTCCGCTGGCTCAGTTACCAGACGATCGGCACCTCGACGATCCAGTCTCGCGCCGCGGCCAGCGTCGTGCGCGGCACCTATATCTTCGCGCTGCCCGGCTCGACTGGCGCGGTGAAGGATGGCTGGGACGGCATCCTCGCTACCCAGCTCGATATCCGCCACAAGCCCTGCAACTTCGTCGAGCTAATGCCGCGCCTCACCGAACGCTGAGGCTATTCGGCTGCGGGCTGCATTGCGGCCAGTTCATGCCCTGCGGGATCGCGGAAGTGGAAGCGCCGGCCGCCCGGAAAAGCGAAGATCGGCAACGTGATGGCGCCGCCAGCGGCGATGACCTTTTCCTGCACGGCTTCCAGATCATCAACCTCGATCACCGGCAGCAGCACCGCAGTATGCTGCGTGGCGTCGCCATTGAGGCCGAGATCGGTGTCGCCGGTCATGGTCGCCGCATAGTCGGGCCCGAAATCGGTGAAGGTCCAGCCAAACGCGTCCGCGTAGAAGTGCTTGGTGCCGGCAACGTCGCCCACGGGCAGTTCGACATAGTTCAATCGCGCCATTTTTTTCTCCATTGTTCTTGATTTGTTCTTACGCGACATGCATCATAAGTCAATGGACTCGAAGCTCCGCCCTGCGCGCGGCGCGACGCTCAATCGCGAAAGCAGCCGCTTCAACCTGCCCGAGCGCATCGTCGATGGCGACTGGCTCGACATGCGCGAAGACCTCGACGATGCCCCGCCCCCGCTCAGGACCACCGTCACCATCGAGCACCCGAAGACGATCCTGACGCGCAACACCTCGCCCGACGTCGTCTTCGACCGTTCGATCAACCCTTATCGCGGGTGCGAGCATGGCTGCATCTACTGCTTCGCGCGCCCCACCCACGCCTATCACGACCTGTCGCCCGGTCTCGATTTCGAGAGCAAGCTGTTCGTCAAGCCCGATGCCGCCGAACTGCTGCGAAAGGAGTTGGCGAAACCGGGCTATGTCGTCGCGCCGATCGCGATGGGCACCAACACCGATCCCTTCCAGCCGATCGAGCGCGACTGGCATATCACCCGCCAGTGTATCGAAGTGCTGGCGGAAACCTGTCATCCGCTGCTTATCACGACCAAGTCCGACCGCGTGCTCGGCGATCTCGATCTGCTTGGCCCCATGGCCGAGAAAGGGCTGGTGTCGGTGATGATCTCGATCACCTCGCTCGATCCCAGGATCGCAATGACGCTCGAACCGCGCGCGCCAGCCCCGCGGAGGAGACTTGCCGCGGTCAAGGGCCTCGCCGATGCGGGCATCCCCGTCACCGTCTCGATCTCGCCCGTCATCCCCGCGATCACCGACCATGAAGTCGAACATCTGCTCGAAGCAGCGGCAGAAGCGGGCGCCACCCACGCCGCCTATATCCCTGTCCGCCTCCCCTTCGAGGTCGCCCCGCTGTTCAAGGCCTGGCTCGACGCGCATTTTCCCGATCGCGCGGGCAAGGTGATGTCGATCATCCGCTCGATCCGCGGCGGGCGCGACAACGACCCCGATTTCAGCAGCCGCATGCGCGGCCAGGGTGCTTGGGCCGAACTGCTCCGCACGCGCTTTGTGCTCGCCTGCCGCAAGAACGGCCTCAACCAGCACGAACGCCCGCCGCTCAGGCACGACCTGTTCCGGCCGCCGCAGGGCGATCAGCTGAGCCTGTTCTGACGCAGGATCGCGTTCGGGGGCGCGCCGATCACCCCTTGGTCGGTTTTTCCTCGTAGTAGAGCGGCCCGAGCGCATCGATGATCGTCACGGCGTCCAGCGCGCGTTCCGGCTCGGTGCCGGCATCGACCAGGCGTATCGTCAGCTCGGTCTTGAAGCCCGTCGGGACGCTGCTGATTTCAACCCCGTATTGCCGCGTCGACATCCGCCGCGAAAATTCCTTGCGGTCGATGATCACAAAGGCCGGCTTGCCCGCCGCCCGCGCCACCTCGGCGGCACGCAGCAGCGTCATTTCCTGGACCAGCGCCGCAGACGGCGTGTTCCCGATAAACTCGACTTTGGTGGTCCCATCCGTATTCGCGGTCGTGCGAAATCCGTCGGTGCGGTCGATTCCCCCGAGCAGGCTGGTGCCCATGCTCAAAGCGCCGCCGATCAGCGCCCCAAGGATATTGGGCCGCGCCTTTTCATAGTCGACGACCGCGCGCGGCGTTTCGGGCGCGATCAGCGCGCTCGATATGACATCGGCAAGCGCCTTCTGACGGCTCTCGCGCAGATCCTTTTCGAAGGGGGCGACATCGGGCACCAGCCCGGCGTCCTTTGCGGGCATTGCCGCCTTGAGCGCGGTCAGCAGCTCGATGGTCGCGGCATCGCGCGGCATGGGGCTGGCCACCAGCGCGCCGATCGCATCGGCCGGGCGCGCTTCGGCCACCGCGATGCGTGCCTCGACCTGACGGCTGCGTGTCTCGATATAGCGATCGAGCGAGGTCATTGCCGCAGATGCGAACTCTGCAACCGGGGCCTCCGCTGATGCCGGACGCGCAGCAGCCACCCGGGTGCGCAGTTCGACGAGGTCGCGACGCGCCCCCGCCGCATCGCCCGTCGCCGCACGCGCATAGGCGGTGTGAAGCGACACGAGCACGGCCGACAGCATCTGCGAGAGTGCCGGGTCTTGCACCATGAACCCCACCGGCTTGAACGGTCCGGCCGGCCAGTCGACCGCGACGCCGGGACGCAGCGCGAGCACGCCCGCGAAGTTCCCTACTTCGGCTTCCTTGCCGAGCGCCACCGCTCCAACCTCGGGATCAAGCCGGTTGGCGCCGAGCCACGGCGATGGCGAGGCAGCACCGAGCGGCCTGGCCACCTGAAGCACATTGGCGGCGGCCTGCTGGACCTGCAGCGAATAGGGGCGCGCTGTCATTGCGGTGCGGGCAAGCGGAACCGCATTCGATATGTCACCGGATTGGGCAAGCGCGAGCGCGCGAAGCAGCATCAGCGAAACCGCCATACTGCGCTGGTAAAAGCGGTCCCCGGCAAGATTGGCGGTGGCGGCTTCGGCAAGATCCAGATCGGCCAGCGCCTTTGCGGTATTTCCCGCGCGAAGATAGGAAGCCGCCCTTGCGCGCAGCAGGTGCGCCCGCCTGAGAGTCTGGGTCGGGAGCAATCGCGGGCTCGCCAGCGCGCGGGTGCACGCCGCGACATCACCCCGGCTCGCGAGCAGCGAGGCATAGGGCCGCGTGCTTGCCTCGCCACGCATGCCATCATCCTGTTTTCCCGGATGAATGCGTCCGTCACACGCCTCGAAATCGCGCTTGTCCGAAGCCTGCGCCGGCACCGCAACAAGCGCGCCGAGCGCGAGCAATACAATCCTCCCCCGCAACCGCATCTGACTTCCCCCCAGAAGTTGTGCCCGAACTGGTAGATGAGGAGCGCTGGTCCGGCAAGCAGCACATGCTTGAAAACCGGCATTATTGTGCACGCGCCTGGCGCTCGCCTGCCGCAAAAATAGTCTCGATACGCGCGACGCCCGCCGCTCGAGCACGTCCTGGGCAGGTCGCCGCAAAGGAAGAAGTTGAGATTGTTTTGCTGCCGATTTGAACCTTTTCCGTATCGAACCAAGAAAAGAAATGATAGGTTAACTCAAGCAGACGGAGCGTTGGGGGCGATCCCATGGACAGCTTGTTTGATACTGTAATTGGCTTGGTCAATGCAGGGTTTGCCGGCGTCGGCATCGTTGTTATTCTGCTTTTGAGCTTGCTGATGCTGCGGAAGGAGCAGCTGACCCCAGAGAAGGAAAGGCTGAGCAATCGCATTCTGACTTGGGGCATTTCCTTTGCCGTATTGTGCGGTGTTCTTTCTGTCATTTCGCCGGTGGTCCAGGCGCAATGGGGCGTTAAGCCCGATAGTCGACCCAAGATGCTGCGGCTGGCATTCTCTCCAAGCTTCGAGACGCGAAAACTGCCGCCGCCCCGGATCGAACTGCCGAATGGCGAACATGCCGATCCCGAAAAGCCGTTCGCCATCACCGGTGATATGATTCAGATCAGTGTGGACGCTGCCTTGGCGGAGGTCGAGAATCTGGAAAAAACCGCAAGGGCACTTGGCGAAAGCGTCAAAGACTATAGGAAACAACGCGACGAGTTGGTGGCAATGACCGACGCACCGGATCCCTCGGCGGAGTCGGACCTCAAAGTGCTATCCCAACAGTCAGTAGTGTTGGAAGCCAAGGTTGCGCAGTCGATAAGTAGCGGTAATTTTCAGGCCGCAGCAGAGGCCAGCAAGCAACTGCGCGACCCCGCGCGCGGCTCCAAGGTCATGGTCGAACGGGCAATTGGCCGAGAATTTTGAAACTGGCAATCTTGTCTAACGCTACGCCGCCGCCGGCACTGACGGCAGCTTGATCGGCTCAAGCCAGCCGATGTCCTGACAAGTCGCTGCGTCGCCTCTCCCCGCTGCGAACTACGGAAGCGGCCTTGCTGCCGGGTCCCGGCCAAATCGGCGGCGCGCAGAATGTCCTTAATGTTGCGCTAATGTGACGCTGACATATTTGGGTCAATGCAACCTTAGCGAGCCGTCGATTCGACATGTGTCATATCCAAGCGTCCGATCTGGTCGAGTGCATCAACAACACGCCAATGCACAAGCAAAGCAAGACCATGCCCGAACTCAAGCAGGTCTATAGGGTTGAATCGGTCAGGCCTGCGGGCGACGGCTACAGCGTCAGGCTCGTCGAACTCACGCCCGATTGCTACAAGGGCGGCCCGTGCGCGTGCGACAATTGCGGGTGGGATGCCAGCCGGTTTCGCAAGGTTTATCGCCCCGACGACGGCAAGCTCGCGGTGTTCCACGCCATGCTCGACGCACCGGCGGAGCGGCAGCTGAGGCCAACGGGATAAGCTGCCGCCACGGATAGCCCGTTGTTCCAGCCGCGACTTTCCAATCACAGACACGCGAGGCGACGACTCACGCGGCCGCCGACACCGACGGCAGCTTGTGGTCCTTGTACTGCGTCCTCAGCGCGGTCTTGAGCAGCTTGCCCGTCGCGGTGTGCGGCAGGCTGTCGACGAACAATATCTCGTCGGGCAGCCACCATTTGGCGACCTTGTCAGAAAGATAGGCCGTGATCTCGGCGTCGGACACCTCGGTGCCCGGCTTCTTCACCACGAGGAGCAGCGGCCGCTCGTCCCACTTTGGATGATAGACCCCGATCGCCGCCGCCTCGGCCACCGCGGGATGGCCGACCGCGGCATTCTCGAGCTCGACCGAGCTGATCCATTCGCCGCCCGACTTGATCACGTCCTTCGAACGGTCGGTGATCTGCATCGTGCCGCACGGGTGCATCACCGCGACGTCGCCCGTATCGAACCAGCCTTCGGTGTCGACGCAGTCGCCCCTTTCGTCCTGGAAATAGCGTTTGATGATCCACGGCCCGCGGATCTGGAGCCGGCCCGAGCTTTGCCCGTCGCGCGGCTGTACCCGGCCCTCTTCGTCGACCACGCGCAGCTCGACGCCGAAGGGCACCCTGCCCTGCTTGACGACCTGGTCGACCTTCTGCTCGAAACTCATCTCGTCCCAGTTCGCGGTGGGAGCGCCCATCGTGCCGATCGGCGAGGTTTCGGTCATCCCCCAGGCATGGCCGACGCGGATGCCCATGCCCATCAGCCGCTCGATCATCGCGCGCGGCGCCGCAGACCCGCCGATGGTGACGAGCTTGAGGTGTTCGGGCGCCTCGCCGGTCGCGTCGATATGCTGGAACATCGCGAGCCAGACGGTGGGCACGCCCGCCGAATGCGTCACCTTCTCCTGGTTGAACAGCCGGCACAGCACGCCGCCGTCATTGACCGCAGAATAGACGAACTTCACGCCCGCCAGCGCACCCGCAAAGGGCAGCCCCCAGGCCGCTGCGTGGAACATCGGCACGATCGGCAGCACCACCGACTGGTTGCTAAGGTCGAACACATCGGGTGCGACTTCCGCCAGCGCATGGATCACCGAGGAGCGATGCTCATAGAGCACGCCCTTGGGATTGCCCGTCGTGCCGCTGGTATAGCAGAGCATGCACGGCTCGCGTTCGGGCCCCTCGACCCAGGCGTAATCGCCATCCTCCGTCGCTATCAGCGCCTCAAAATTGTCGGGCGCATCCGAATCGAAGCAGACGAAATGCTCGATCGAGGTCCATTCGGGCTTGAGCCGGTCGACGATCGGCTGGAATGCCTTGTCATAGAACAGCACCCGGTCCTCGGCATGGTTGGCGATATAGACGAGTTGCTCGTCGAACAGCCGCGGGTTGATCGTGTGGATCACCCCGCCCATGCCGATCGCGCCATACCAGGCGACGAGGTGGCGGCTGTGGTTCATCGCCAGCGTCGCCACGCGATCGCCGCGCTTCACGCCCATTTTTTCAAGCGCTTGCGCGAGCTTCCTCGAATCGCGTGCGATCCCTGCCCAGTTGGTGCGCGTCGTCGTGCCGTCGGCCCAGTAGCTCACGATCTCGCGCCGGCCGTTCTCGCGCTCCGCGTGATCGAGAAGCCGCGGCACGCGCAACTCGAAATCCTGCATCCCACCAAGCATTTGTCTCTCCTCGACAATGTGGGTTCCGTTTTCGGAATCCCGTATTTGAGGAGAAGATTACCCGAAAATCCGGCCGAATCCAGCGCCGCAAGCTGACGCTACGGCAAGGAGGGCAGGCGGATGCCTATGCCTTCAGGAGACGAGCGCAAGCCGCGGCTGGTCGGCGGATCTGAGCGATACCGACAGGATGCCGGGAAGCGCCTCGATCCGCGCGGCAAGCTCGGCGTCGAGCAGGAAGTCGCGGCCGAGCAGCACGCGCGCGCTGGCGCCGTCGGGCAGTTGCGCGTTGAGCACCAGCTCGCCGCGGCTGCCGCGCGCGCCCGCCATGAGGCTCGCGAGCGGTGCGATCACCTGCGCATCGTCGATCGAGACCTCGAGCATCAGCCGGACATTGCCCGCGAGCTTCTCGAAACGCTGGATACGCTTCACCGTCACGCGCGGCGTCTCCTCGCCCGGCCGGCGATCCAGCTCGACCGTCAGCAAGGCGCAGCCAATTTCGCGTGCGGCGTCCTCCAGATCCTTCGCGACATCCTCCTCGAAGCAGGTCGCGATGAACTGCCCCGATGCATCCGAACATGTCGCCATCAGATAGCGCCGCCCGCGTGCCGAAGTGCGCCAGCGCGCATCCTCGATCAGCCCCGCCATCGTTCCGGGCGAGCGCGTGGCCTCAGCGGGCGCGGGCTGGGAGCAGAGCGCGGCATAGCTGCGCGCGCCATGCGCATCGGCGAGGTGGCGGAACCGGTCGATCGGATGCGCCGAGAAATAGAAACCGAACGCGTCCTTTTCCTGCGCCATCCGGTCGGCAAGCGACCAGTGCGCGCTCTGGGGGATCTGGATCGCGGCCGCCCGTGCGTCGTTGCCGCCAAACAGCCCACCTTGCCCGCTGGTGCGCTGCTCCTCGGCGTGCGACGCGACCGCGAGGATCGTCTCTGCCACGGCAAACACGCCCGCGCGATCCGGATCGACCCCGTCAAACGCGCCCGCCGCAGCCAGGCTTTCCATCTGGCGGCGGTTCAACGAGCGCGGATCGACGCGGTTCGCGAAATCATCGATCGAGGTGAACGGCCCCTTGGCCTCGCGTTCGGCGACGAGTGCTTCCATCGCCTTTTCGCCCACGCCCTTCAATGCCGCGAGCGCATAGCGCACCGAAAGCCCCTCGGCACCTTCCTCCACCGAGAACTCGGCCTCGCTCGCATTGATGCACGGCGGCAGGCAGGGCACGCCGAGCCGGCGCATATCCTCGCTGAAAATGCCCAGCTTGTCGGTCTGCGCCATGTCGAAACACATCGACGCGGCGAAGAATTCGGGTGCGTGATGCGCCTTGAGCCATGCGGTCTGATAGGCGAGCAGCGCATAGGCCGCCGCGTGGCTCTTGTTGAAGCCATAGCCCGCGAACTTGTCGATCAGGTCGAACAGCTCGTTGGCCTTTTCCGGGCGGATATCGTTGCTGGCGCACCCTTCGACGAAGCGCGCCCGCTGCGCGTCCATCTCGGCCTTGATCTTCTTGCCCATCGCGCGGCGCAGCAGGTCGGCGTCGCCGAGCGAGTAGCCGGCAAGGATCTGCGCGGCCTGCATCACCTGTTCCTGATAGACGAAGATCCCGTAGGTCTCGGCAAGGATGCCCTCCAGCATCGGGTGCGGATATTCGATCGTCTCGCGCCCGTTCTTGCGCGCGCCGAAGGTCGGGATGTTGTCCATCGGGCCCGGCCGGTAGAGCGATACGAGCGCGATGATGTCGCCGAAATTGGTGGGGCGCACCGCAGCGAGCGTGCGGCGCATGCCCTCGGATTCGAGCTGGAACACGCCCACGGTGTCGCCGCGCTGGAGCAGTTCGTAGACCCCCGGGTCGTCCCAGGCGAGCCCGGCGAGATCGACATGGATGCCGCGTTTGGCGAGCAGCTGCACCGCCTTCTGCAGCACAGACAGCGTCTTGAGCCCGAGGAAGTCGAACTTCACCAGCCCCGCGCCCTCGACATATTTCATGTCGAACTGCGTCACGGGCATGTCCGAGCGCGGATCGCGATAGAGCGGGACGAGCTGATCGAGCGGACGGTCGCCGATCACCACGCCCGCGGCGTGGGTCGAACTGTGGCGCGGCAGCCCCTCGAGCTTCATCGCGAGATCGACGAGCCGGCGCACATCCTTGTCGGTCTCGTATTCGTGGCGGAACTCGGGCACCCCGCCCTTTTCCATCGTCCGCTCGAGCGTCCACGGATCGGTCGGGTGGTTGGGCACCAGCTTGGCGAGGCGGTCGACCTGGCCATAGCTCATCTGGAGCACGCGCCCGGTGTCCTTCAGCACCGCGCGCGCCTTCAGGCGCCCGAAGGTGATGATCTGCGCCACGTGATCACGGCCATATTTCTGCTGGACGTAGCGGATCACCTCTTCGCGCCGGGTTTCGCAGAAGTCGATGTCGAAGTCGGGCATCGAGACGCGCTCGGGGTTGAGGAAGCGTTCGAACAGCAGGCCGAGCTTGATCGGGTCGAGATCGGTGATGGTCAGTGCCCAGGCGACCACCGAGCCCGCGCCCGACCCGCGGCCCGGCCCCACCGGAATGTCATTGTCCTTCGCCCATTTGATGAAGTCGGCAACGATCAGGAAATAGCCGGGAAAGCCCATCTGGATGATGATGCCCACCTCGAACTCGAGCCGGTCGAAATAGGTCTTGCGCGCCTCGTCATCCGCAATCCCCGCCTTTTCCAGCCGCGCCTCGAGCCCCGCAAAGGCATCCTCGCGCAGCTTCCTCGCCTCGCCGTCGCGGTCGCCCGCAAGGCTGGGCAGGATCGGCGCGCGCTTGGGCGCCATCACCGCGCAGCGCTGCGCCACCACCAGCGTATTCGCCAGCGCCTCGGGCAGGTCGTCGAACAGCAGCTTCATGTCCTTGGCGGGCTTCAGCCACGCATCGGGTGAGCTTTTGCGCCGATCGTCGCTTTCGACATAGGAGGAATTGGCGATGCACAGCATCGCGTCATGCGCGGCGTGGAACCCCGCATCGGCGAAGCAGCAGGGATTGGTGCCGACGATCGGGATATCGCGCGCATAGGCCAGATCGAGCAGCAACGGCTCGGCCTTGCCCTCCACCTCGTCGAGCCGGCGGACGATCTCGATATAGAGCCGGTCGGGGAACAGCGCCTGCAACCGGTCCAGATAGGCCGCGGCGCGCGTCACCTGCTCCTCAGCGAGCAGCCGCGTCAGCCCGCCCTCGGCGCCCGCGGTGAGCGCGATCAGCCCGTCTGTCCGCCTCTCCAGCGCCGCGAAGGACACATGCGCCTGCTGCTCGACGGGGCGGTCGAGATGCGCCGCCGAGACGAGCGCGCAGAGATTGTCATAGCCCTGCTCGTCCTGCGCATAGAGCGCGATCCAGTCAAAGACCGGATCGACATTGTCGGGCATGTCGGGCCGCACCACGCACAGCATCGTGCCGATGATCGGCTGGACGCCCGCGCCCTTGCACGCGTCCGAAAAGGCCATCGAGCCGTAAAGCCCGTTGCGATCGGTGATCGCCGCCGCGGGAAAGCCAAGCTCGCGCGCGCGCGCCGCGATCTTCTTGGGTTCGATCGCGCCATCAAGCATGGTGAAGGACGAGAAGATACGGAGCGGAACGAAGGGCGCATGCGGCATGGCCGCACGCTAGGCGCACGCCCGCGATTCGGAAAGGGCGCGATGCGCACGCGCAGGACTGGAACCCCCGAAGGCCATTCATCGTTTTCGGAACGAAACAAAGCACGGAGGACCCGCATGACCGAGATGATCCCCGAAACCCCCGACGCGCAGCTGATGCGGCGCGGCAGGGGCTGGTTGGTGGCCTATGGCGTCATCTCGATCATCATCGGCATCGTCGCCTTCATCTGGCCCTTCCCCGCGACGATCGCGGCGACGATATATGTCGGCGCGGCGCTGATCGTCGCGGGCATCGCCGCACTCGCCTCGGGCATGGGGGGCGACGGCCATGAATCGCGCTGGTACGACATACTGTTCGGGCTGCTGACGCTCGTAGTCGGGGCCCTGCTCGCCTTCCGCCCCGTCTCGGGCGCGATCTCGCTGACGCTGCTGGTCGCGATCTGGCTGGGCGTGCGCGGCGTCCTCGAGATCGTCTGGGGCATCCGCTATCCGCGCCACCGCTGGTGGATGATCTCGATGGGCGCGTTCAACCTGCTGCTCGACGTGCTGATCCTCGCGACGATCCCGTTCACCGCGATGATTCTGCCCGGCTATATCCTCGGCTTCAGCTTTCTCATGGGCGGAATCACCGCGATCGCGATCGCGGGCCGTGTGCCGCGCACCGGCTGAGCCTCAGAGCAGCTTTTCGATATCCTTTTCCAGATCCTCGGGCTTGGTCGTCGGCGCATAGCGATCAACCACCTTGCCCGAGCGATCGACGAGGAACTTGGTGAAGTTCCACTTGATCCCCGTCGTCCCCATCAGCCCCGGCTGCGCCGATTTGAGATAGTCGTAGAGCGGGTCAGCGCCGGCGCCATTGACCTCGATCTTGGCGAAGAGCGGAAAGGTCACGTCATAGGTCAGCGAGCAGAAATTCGCGATTTCCTCGGCATCGCCCGGCTCCTGCGCGCCGAACTGGTTGCACGGAAAGGCGAGGATCTCGAAGCCGCGATCGTGATATTTGCGGTACAACGCCTCGAGCCCCGCATATTGCGGCGTGAACCCGCATTTGGAGGCGACATTGACGACCAGCAGCACCTTGCCCGCATAGTCCGAGAGCTTCTGCTCCGCCCCATCGGGCAGCTTCACCGCGAAATCCGTCACTGTCGTCATCGTCGCCTCCGCTATTCGAGCACCCCTTCGTGCAGCCGCACAACGCGGTCCATCTTCGCCGCCAGTCGTTCGTTATGCGTCGCCACGAGCGCGGCCGAGCCCTCCTCGCGCACCAGCCGCAGGAATTCGGCAAGCACGATATCCGCCGTATGCTCGTCGAGATTGCCCGTCGGCTCGTCGGCGAGCACCAGCGCCGGCCGGTTGGCGAGTGCGCGCGCGACCGCCACGCGCTGCTGCTCGCCGCCCGAAAGCTGGCTCGGCCGGTGGCTGAGCCGGTGGCCGAGCCCAAGCGACGTCAGCAGCGCCTGCGACCGCGCATGTGCCGTTGCGTTCTCGGCGCCGTGGATCAGCTGCGGCAGCACCACATTCTCCTCGGCATTGAAGTCGGGCAGCAGGTGATGAAACTGGTAGACGAAGCCCAGCGCGTCGCGGCGCAGGTTCGTGCGGCCGTCATTGTCGAGCTTCGCCGCCTCCTCGCCCCTGATCCGGATCGAGCCCTCGAAGCCGCCCTCAAGCAGCCCGACCGCCTGGAGCAGCGTCGATTTGCCCGATCCCGAGGGGCCGAGCAGTGCGACGATCTCGCCGGGGCCGACATGCAGGTCGATGCCGCGCAGCACCTCGATCGTCTCGCCGCCCTGCGTGAAGCTGCGGCGCAGATCGGTGGTCGCAAGGATATCACTCATAGCGCAGCACCTGCACGGGATCGGTGCTCGCCGCCTTGAAGGCGGGGTAGAGCGTGGCGAGGAAGCTGAAGATCAGCGCCATCGCGCAGATTGCGATCACCTCGAAGGGATCGGTCTTGGCGGGCAGCTCGGTCAGGAAGCGGATCGAGGGATCCCACAGGTTCTGGCCCGTGACGAGCTGGATGAAGTTCACCACCGACTGGCGGAAGAACAGGAAGATCGCGCCCAAAATCAGGCCCGCAACGATGCCCAGCGTGCCAATCGTCACCCCCACCGTCATGAAGATCTTGATCAGCCCGCCACGCGTCGCCCCCATCGTCCTGAGGATCGCGATGTCGCGGTTCTTCGCGCGGACCAGCATGATCAGCGACGACAGGATGTTGAATACCGCGACGAGGATGATGATCGACAGCACCACGAACATCGCGACGCGCTCGACCGCGAGCGCCTCGAACAACTGCGCGTTCATCGAGCGCCAGTCGGAGACGATCGCCTTGCCCGCCACCTGTTGTGCGAGCGGCGCCAGTATCGGCCCGACATTGTCGGGATCGACGGTCTCGACCTCTATCATGCCCACCGAATCGTCCATCAGCAGCAACAGCTGGGCGTTCTCCATCGGCATGATGACGAACGCCTTGTCATAGTCGTAAACACCGACCTCGAAGATCGCGGCGACGCGATAGGCGACGATCCGCGGCACGCTGCCAAAGGGCGTCGTCTGTCCCTGCGGACTGATCAGGCTGATCGTGCTGCCCACGCGCACGCCCAGCGCTTCGGCCAGCCGCGCACCGATCGCGATATTCTCGTTGCCGGGCTGCAGCGCATTCAGACTCCCCTGCCGCACATTGCCCGCGATCTGCGGATTGTTGCGGATGTCCTCGAGCGTCATGCCGCGGACGAGCACGCCCTCGACGCGCCCCTCGGAACTCGCCATCAACGGCTGCTCGATCAGCGGCGTGGCGGATACCACGCCCGGCGTCTTCTTCGCCTCGACCAGCACCTGCCGCCAGTCGTCGAGCCGGCCGCCATAGCCCTGCACCACCGCATGGCCGTTGAGCCCGGTAATCTTGTCGAAAAGTTCGGCGCGAAAGCCGTTCATCACGCTCATCACGATGATGAGCGCAGCAACGCCCAGCATCACGGCGAACAGGCTGATGCCGGCGACGAGGAAGATGAACCCCTCCCCCTTTCCGGGCAGCAGATAGCGTTTGGCGATCATCCGCTCATAGCGGGAAAGGATCATGGGTGAAGCCTTGGCAAAGCGGGCATGATGCTCGCGGGTCTAAAGTGGTTTCGGAGAAAGTGGAAACCGGTTTTTCGATGCTCTTCGAGGGGTTGGATCCGGGCTCTTTCCTTTTGGCATTGCCGGACCGGCTCCGGGCGGGATTCGGGACACGGGCAACATGCTGAGCCTGTTGCCAAATGAACACAGGGTTAAGGCAATCGTCGGGACCGCGCGATTCGGACGATGACAAGGCACAGGTCATTGCGTAGCGTCCGCATGCTGAAACGCAGGCCAAAGGCCGTGGTTCGGGGAAAAGCTTCGCCCACCGGGACGTAAAAGGGAACGGACTGGAAGCGCGCCGAAGTCAATCCAAGGGGGCTGACGAGCATTCGTCACGCGGGTGCCCGGATCGGAAACGATCCGGGCACTTGTCTTTTGTGCGCCATTCCATCCATTTCGAAAGCGGAATTTTACGCAGCCTGGCGACGATTTGCGCTTCATCAAAGAAAAGGGGCAACCGGTCCTTCACGGTCCGGCTGCCCCAGTTCACCCTGCGGGCGATCACCACCAAAGGGCGGACGCCCCGGCCCGGGTCGCTGGGGCCGGGGCGTCCAGGCCTACTCGGCCGTTTCGGCAATCTCCAACAACAGGGCGTTTTCCAGAATGCGTATGCGTCCGCCTTCGAGCGCGATGATTCCCGAATCGGACCATGCTCCCAACTGACGATTGATCTGCTCGCGTGACATCCCCGCGAACATGCCGAGTTCTCCCTGGCTTAGGTCGAGGCGCAATCGCCCGTCATTGCCGCCGCTCAGGCTGAGTCGCTGGAGGAAACGCGCCAGCCGCGGGCCCGAGGCATAGGCGCGATCGCTCTCGATCGTCGCGTTGGCCTGGCGCAGCCGGCGCGCCAGCTCGCGCATGATACGCAGCGCCATGCCATGATGCTGCGTCACGATTCCCTCGAAATTCTCGCGCGACAGGCGCAGCCCCGTCACTTCTTCGAGCGCGGTGACCGAGGCGGTCCGCTCACCCCCGTCGAGCAGCGCGATCTCGCCAATGACGCTGCCGGGCTCGGCATAGTCGAGGATGATCTCGCGGCCGTTGCTCGCGAGCATCGAGATGCGCGCGGTGCCCGTGAGCATGATGAAGAGCGAGGTGCCCTCATCCCCCTGCGCGACGATATCGCGGCCTTTCTTGTAAGTCTGGTGGACGCCGTGGAGGATGATCGCGGCGAGCTCTTCCTCGCTGCACGACGCGAAGATCGAATGCTCCGGCAACAGCGCGGATAACTGCTCGGCTTTCATGCCGCCCCCTTTTCCAGATCGAAATGAACCCGATTCGATCGGAAAAGAACGTTATTTTTCGCTACCGAGTCAATCTCGGCCTGAATCCGATCCGGTGCGGCACCACCGGCGCCGCGCGCGCAATCGCCTCAGACCAGCCGGCTCTGCTTGAGCGCCGCCGCGATGAAGCTCGCGAACAGCGGGTGCGGATCGAACGGCTTGGACTTCAGCTCGGGGTGAAACTGCACGCCCACGAACCAGGGATGATCGGGCCGCTCGACGATCTCGGGCAGCGCGCCGTCGGGGGACATGCCCGAAAAGACGAGCCCGCCCTTCTCCAGCGGATCGCGATAATGGACGTTGACCTCATAGCGATGGCGATGGCGTTCGCTGATGTCGCCCGTGCCATAGATGCTCGCGACATGGCTGTTGCCCGCCAGCTTCGCGGGATAGGCGCCCAGTCGCATCGTACCGCCCAGGTCACCGCCCTCCTCGCGCTTCTGAAGGCCTTCGGCGGTCATCCATTCGGTGATCAGGCCGACAACGGGTTCCTCGGTCGGTCCGAATTCGGTGGTCGAGGCATTGGCGATGCCCGCGGTGTTCCGCGCACCCTCGATGCACGCCATCTGCATGCCGAGGCAGATCCCGAAAAAGGGCACGCGGCGCTCACGCGCGAACTTGACGCTCTCGATCTTGCCTTCCGAACCGCGCTCGCCGAAGCCGCCGGGCACGAGGATCGCGTGCATCGGCTCGAGCTGCGAGGCGATGTCCGCCTCGCCTTTTTCGAACAGTTCGGCGTCGATCCAGCGGACATTGACCTTGACGCGGTTGGCGATGCCGCCATGCACCAGCGCCTCGTTGAGCGACTTGTAGGCGTCGGCAAGCCCGACATATTTGCCGACCACGCCGATCGTGACCTCGCCCTCGGGATTGCCGAGGCGGTCCATGATGTCGTCCCAGCGCGCCAGATTGGGCGCCGCGCCCGCGTCGATCCCGAAGGCCGCAAGCACCGCGTTGTCGAGGCCTTCGGCGTGATATTGCAGCGGCACGCCGTAGATGCTCGATGCGTCGAGCGCGGGAATGACGGCTTCCTTGGCGACGTTGCAGAACAGCGCGATCTTGGCGCGCTCGCTCTCGGGCAATGGCCGTTCGCAGCGGCAGACGAGCACATCGGGCTGGATGCCGAGCGCGGTCAGGTCGCGCACGCTGTGCTGCGTCGGCTTGGTCTTCAGCTCGCCCGCAGCCGCGATATACGGCACCAGCGTGACGTGCACGAAGACGCTGTTGTTGCGGCCCAAATCGTTCCGGAGCTGGCGGATCGCCTCCATGAAGGGCAGCGATTCGATGTCGCCCACGGTGCCGCCGATCTCGCACAGCACGAAATCGACATCGTCGGTCTCGCTGCGCGCGAATTCCTTGATCGCGTCGGTGACGTGCGGGATCACCTGGACGGTCGCGCCGAGATAGTCGCCGCGGCGTTCCTTCTGGATGATCGTCTGATAGATCCGGCCCGAGGTGACGTTGTCCGACTGCCGGCCCGAAACGCCGGTAAAGCGTTCATAATGGCCGAGATCCAGGTCGGTCTCCGCGCCGTCGTCGGTCACATAGACCTCGCCGTGCTGATAGGGGGACATCGTCCCCGGATCGACGTTCAGATAGGGGTCGAACTTACGGATGCGCACGCGGTATCCACGCGCCTGCAAAAGGGCAGCAAGACTTGCTGCCATGAGACCTTTGCCAAGCGAGGAGACCACGCCGCCGGTGATGAAAATAAACCGCGCCATGGGAGTAAAGGCTTAGACCTGAAATAATGGGTACGGCAAGCGCCCGAATCTGACGCTTGCCAGTAAAATTGCGTCAAGACCCTAAAAACGGGTCGGTTTAGGGGTTCGGCGTCGCCGAATTATTGGCCGGAGCCGTCGTCGCGGGCGCAGGCGCCGCGGGAGCGGTTGTCCGGACCGCGCTCGGCGGAGCTACGGGCGCAGCGACCGGATCGGGATTGGCGGGCGCCGCACGGCGCTCGGTGCGCGGCGCCGGCGTGCTCGGCTTCGGCGCGGCCGGTGTCGTCGCGGCAGGCGCCG
The DNA here is from genome assembly GCF_058781925.1 of Sphingobium sp. FW306-1B-F04DB. Lineage (NCBI taxonomy): Bacteria > Pseudomonadati > Pseudomonadota > Alphaproteobacteria > Sphingomonadales > Sphingobiaceae > Sphingobium > Sphingobium sp. FW306-1B-F04DB. The sequence continues at coordinate 24,489 of NZ_JBYSXE010000017.1, forward strand.
TGGCACCCGCGAGCGGATCGGTCGTCGGCGCGGGCGCGGCGGGCGCCGCTTCATTGCCCAGCGGCAGCGGCTGCGCCGGCGCCGGAGCCTGTGCGGGCTGGCGCACCAACGAGGTATCGAGCTCCGAGCCCGAGCTGCGGAACGACGCGAGCGCGGCAAGACTGATGCACATGATCACGAACAGCGTCGCGAGGATCGTCGTCGCGCGCGTCAGGAAGTCGGCCGCACCACGCGCGGACATCAGGCCCGACGGGCTGCCGCCCATGCCAAGGCCGCCGCCTTCGGAACGCTGCATGAGGATCACCGCGACAAGCGCAGCGGCGATGATGGCGTGAACGACGAGCAGGAATTGGAACATGGGTGCTTGTGCCGACATTCTTGAGAGATGAAGCGCTGCCCCTTACCCCCTCGCGCCCGGATGTTCAACACGCGAGACAGCGCATCTTTTCGGCGTCAGTCCCGCGAAAGCGTGAAACGCAGCTCACCGCAGGCAATCGCTCTTCAATCGTTTGCTTTCTTCGTGGGCTTCGCGTGAGCAAACGACGCTCGATATCGATTGCGACGAAATCGGCTGACGCCGCCCGAGCTTCAGAGTCCCGCTCTCAATCCTTTCCGATCCATTCGCGATCGACCTCGAACAGGATGCCGGGGATCATCACGTCCGGCCGAAGCTCCTTGATCGCGGTGAAGAACATCACACGCTCGTCATCGCCCGATTGGGCGCTCAGAATCATTCCCCTTGCCGGCCCTGACATCGCCGTGCACACGCTCGACCAGACCAAGCCGCTCGTGCCCCGGCAGACCGCCTTCACACCCGCGATTGTGTCGGTGCCGTGCTTCCGTTCCCGCCTGTTTTCGCCCGGACGCGCCATTAGACTATGGATGCGCTCGAAACTGCTGGAATATTCGCCCGCGCTATGGGTGAAAGGCCAGGATCCAAGCGGCCGCATGTCGTTCGATTGGTCGACATTGAAACTGTGGATGAAGCCGTCCGAGACATAGGCGCGCTCGATATCGTATTGAAAGGAAAGCGCCGTTGCGCACGGCTTGGCCGGGTCGAAGCTGGCCATACGCGTCAGCAATATGCCTTGCGTGCCTGTCCCGTAGAACCAGAACTCCGACATACCGCCCGGCAGCGACTCAATGACCTGATTCTGCTCGGCCGCGGTGCCGACACAGGGCGCGCCATCGAACTCACTGGACCAGATCGGGCCAGCGACCCCATGGGCATAGAGGCCCCGCTGATCGGGGACCGGACGATAGTCCTCATTTTCGCCATGCGACGCCTCATTGGTGAAATGAGCCGGAAGCGGAGCCCATGGCGCCTCCCGCGCCTTCGTAGCCGTCGCGGCGACCAGCAAAAGCACAAGCAGCCAAGACTTCATTACTGCCTCCCCGTCTGCGTTCTCTGCGCGAACTTTTTTTTGGCACGCAGGAGTTACAATGAGACTAAGGGTGACAGTTTACACAAATCCATTCTGGAACCGGAACGACCAGCTGCTCTCAAGCTCAGCCAGCCGCTTCTATGATCGGAACGAAATCCTGGGCCTTCAAGCTAGCACCACCGACGAGTGCGCCGTCGACGTCCTTTACGCCAAGCAGTTCGGCAGCATTGGAGGGCTTGACCGAACCGCCATACAGGATGCGGATCTTCTCCCCCTCCCCGTCGAACAGCGCCTTGAGCTTCACACGAATCGCGGCATGCATTTCCGCAACATCCTCGACTGAAGGTGTGCGCCCTGTGCCGATTGCCCAGACGGGTTCGTAGGCGACGACGAGGGTTTCGCCGTTGCCGGAGGACGGTATCGAGTTGTCGAGCTGCCCCATCACAGTGCCGATCGCGTAACCGGCGTCGCGCTCTTCGATGGTCTCGCCGACACATACGATCGCGATCAACCCGGCAGCAATCGCGGCTGCAGCCTTGGCCTGGATTTCGGCATCGGACTCGTGGTTGTCGGTGCGGCGCTCGCTGTGCCCGACGATGGCGAACCTCGCCCCCGCCTCCTTCACCATCGCGGCCGAGACACATCCCGTATGCGCGCCGCCGGGTGCCGCGTGGCAGTCCTGCGCGCCGACCGACAGTTGCGGCTGCCGCTCCGCAGCGGGCGCGATCAGCGTGAAGGGCGGGCAGATGGCAACATCGGTCTGCGGATTCGCGGCCGCGGCCGCGGCAATCGCATCAAGCTCGGCCAGCTGGGCGCGATCGCCGTTCATCTTCCAGTTTCCGGCGATCAGTTTGCGCAGTGCCATCCGTCGAGCTCCGTTGATGTTTCCAGCGATGATTCCGCGCGGCCATATCGCCGATGCCTTGTCGAAAAAAGGTCTGGCCCCTAAAGCAGCGCATCACTTCCCTATTTCGAGCGACGAGCCAGCATGATCTCCTTCCTCCGCCGCATCTTCAATTCCAAGATCGGGCTGATCGTCAGCTTCGTGTTTATCCTGCTCGTCGCGATCTCCTTCGCGGGCGCGGACATTACCGGATCGATGGGGTCGGGCACAGGCCTCAGCAGCACCACCGTGGCCGAAGTCGGCAAGCATGACATCAGCAGCGAAGAGCTGTCGATGCGCGCCAACAACCAGCTTGACATACAGCGCCGCCAGACGCCCGGACTCGACATGACGAGCTTCATCAATGGCGGGGGTCTCGAAGACACGCTCGAGCAGATGATCAACGTCCGCGCGCTCGAGGAATTCGCCAAATCGGCCGGGCTGGGGGTCAGCAAGCGACTGATCGACGGCGAGATCGCCGCCATCCCCGCGTTCAACGGCCCCAATGGCCAGTTCGACCGCACCACCTTCCTGACGGTGCTCGCACAGCGCAAGATCACCGAAAAGCAGCTTCGCGACGACATCGCATCCGATCTCTACACGCGCCAGATGCTCGTCCCCGCGGCAGGCGCTGCACGGGTTCCCGCCGCGATCGCGCGCCCCTATGCCGCCCTCGCGCTCGAATCGCGCAGCGGCCTTGTCGGCTTCGTGCCGTCGACCGCGATGGGCAAGGGCAACCCGCCGACCCCGGCCGAGCTCGACGCGTATTACAAGCAGAATGTCGCGCGCTACACGGTGCCTGAGCGCCGCGTGATCCGTTACGCGCCCTTCGGCCGCGCGATGCTCGCCGCCAAGGTCAAGCCGACCGAGGCCGAGATCGCCGCCGCCTACAAGGCTGACGCCGCCAAATATGCCGCGGGCGAGACGCGCAATCTGACGCAGGTCATCCTGCAGGACCAGAACGCCGCGCGCGCCTTCGAGGCCAAGGTCAAGGCCGGCACCAGCTTCGCCGCCGCCGCGCAGCAGGCCGGTCTCGAGCCCGCCGCGCTCGCCGGTCAGGACCGCGCCAAGCTCACCGAACTCGCGTCCAAGGCGGTCGCCGATGCCGCCTTCGCCGCGCCGCAAGGGGGCGTCACCGCGCCGCAGCGCTCGGGGCTCGGCTGGCACGTCGTCCGCGTCGATTCGATCACGACGATCCCCGCCAAGTCGCTCGATTCGGTCCGCGCCGAACTCACCGAGACGCTCGCCAAGCAGAAGGTCGACGTCGCGCTCGCCGACCTCTCGGCCAAGATCGAGGACGCGATCGCCGATGGCGCGACCTTCGACGAGGTCATCAAGGCCAACGGCCTCACCGCGGTCTCGACCCCCGCGATCACGGCAGCAGGCGTCGATCCCGAAAATCCCGCCTTCCGGCCCGATGCGGCCTTTGTCCGCCTGATCGAACCCGCCTTCGATGCCGCGGTCGATGACGATCCGGTCGTCGAAACCGTCGCCGAGGGCGAGCAATATGCGCTGGCTGATGTCGAGCGCATCCTTCCCGCCGCGCCGCGCCCGCTCGCGCAGATCCGTGAGCAGGTGGTCCAGCAGTTCGAGCTCGACCGCGCCTCGCGCCAGGCGAAGGCGATCGCCGACGCGATCGTCGCCAAGGCATCGAAGGGCACGCCGCTCGCACAGGCCATTTCGGAAGCCGGCGTCAAGCTGCCCGCCCCCGAGGCGATCGGCGGCAAGCGCATGGAGATCACCGCGGGCGGCCAGCGCGTCCCGCCGCCGCTCGCGCTCCTTTTCTCGATGAAGGAAAAGACCGCCAAGCGGCTTGAGGCACCCGGCAAGCAGGGCTGGTTCATCGTCTGGCTCGACAAGACCACGCCGGGCGACATCGCCAGCCAGCCGCAGCTCGTCGCGGGCCTGCAGGGCGAGATGAGCCGCATCATCGGCCAGGAATATGTCGCGCAGTTCGCCAACGCCGCCAAGGCCGAGCTCGGCGTGAAGCGCAACGCAAAGGCAGCGGCTACGCTGAAGCGTCAGCTCGGCGGTACCGACTCTGTAGCACAGTGAGCGCCGCCGCCGTTGACGCGTTGAAGGCGGGGCGGCCCGCGCTCGTCTGGCGGCGCCAGATCGCCGATACCGACACCCCGGTATCGGCGGCGCTCAAGCTGATGGAGCCCGATCGCGGCGACTATCTGCTCGAATCGGTCGAGGGCGGCGAGACGCGCGGGCGACACAGCCTGATCGGCCTGGCCCCCGATCTCGTCTTCCGCGCCCAGGGGAATGCGGCAGAGATCAATCGCGACTGGCTCACCGACCGCGCCAAATTCGAGCCCGTCGAAAGCGCTTCGCTCGAAGCACTCCGCACGCTCGTCGCGCAATGCCGGATGGATGTGCCCGCCGCACTGCCCCGCGCGCTCGCCTGTCTTGTCGGCTATTTCGGCTATGAGACCGTCGGGCTCGTCGAAAAGCTGCCGCGCCCCGCGCCAAATCCGCTCCAGCTTCCCGACATGCTGTTCGTCCGCCCGACGATCATCCTGATCTTCGACCGGCTTGCGGACGAGCTGTTCTTCGTCTCTCCCGTCTGGCCCGACACGCCGGGCAGCCCCGAGGAAAAGGTCGCGCTGGCGGGGGAGCGGATCGATGCGACGGCGGCAAGGCTCGCACAGGCCATCCCCAACACCCTGTGTCATCCCCGCGAAAGCGAGGATCCAGCTTCTTCTTCAGGCGCCGCTCTGGATCCCTGCTTTCGCGGGAATGACACTGAAATCGTGCCTCAGCCCGTGCTCGCCCCCGGCCGCTATGCCGAGATGGTCGCCAGCGCCAAGGATTATATCGCCGCGGGCGATATCTTTCAGGTCGTACTCGCGCAGCGCTTCACCACGCCCTTCCCGCTCCCGCCCTTCGACCTCTACCGGTCACTGCGGCGGATCAATCCCTCGCCCTTCCTCTATTATCTCGACATGCCCGGCTTCGCGCTGATCGGCTCGAGCCCCGAGATCCTCGTCCGCGCGCGCGATGGCGAGGTGACGATCCGTCCGATCGCGGGTACGCGTCCCCGCGGCAAGACCGCCGCCGAGGATGCCGAGAACCGGGCCAGCCTGCTCGCCGATCCCAAGGAACGCGCCGAACATCTCATGCTGCTCGATCTCGGCCGCAACGATGTCGGCCGCGTCGCCGAGGCGGGCAGCGTCCAGGTGACCGACAGCTACACCGTCGAATTCTACAGCCATGTCATGCACATCGTTTCCAACGTCGTCGGCCGTCTCGATCCGAAGAAGGACGCGCTCGACGCGCTCTTCGCGGGCTTCCCCGCGGGCACCGTCTCGGGCGCACCCAAGGTCCGCGCGTGCGAGATCATCGCCGAGCTCGAGCCCGAAACGCGCGGCGCCTATGCCGGCGGGGTCGGCTATTTCTCGCCCGACGGCGCGATGGACAGCTGCATCGTGCTCAGGACCGCGGTGGTGAAGGACGGCGTCATGCACGTCCAGGCGGGCGCGGGCATCGTAGCCGATTCGGACCCCGCCTATGAGCAGCGCGAATGCGAGGCCAAGTCAGGCGCGCTCTTCGCCGCGGCGAAGGAGGCCGTCAGGATCGCAGGGGAAGCGGGCTTCGGGCAGTAACGCAACGATCTCAACCCATTCCGGCTGAGTCTGTCGAAGCCCTCACGTCTTCTCCGCGTCCTCTGCGTCTCCGCGCGAACACTATTTTGCGCGCAAAGACGCAGAGGACGCAAAGGCGGAAGGAAAGGGCTTCGACAAGCTCAACCCAAACGGTACGTGGAGCATTTGCACGAAAGGAAGCTACCCATTAGCGTCCCCACCCATGCGCATGATCTCCAAAGCAATTTCCGCCCTTCTCCTCGCAGCCGCCCTCCCCGCGGCCGCCCAGACGCTTCCGACGAGAGAGGCCGATGCGGTCCTCAGGGACTTCGCCTTCCGCTCGGGCGAGAAGCTCCCCGAACTCCGCATCCACTACACCACGCTCGGCACGCCACACCGCAATGCGAGGGGCGAGATCGACAATGCCGTGATGGTGCTCCACGGCACCGGCGGCAGCGGCAAGCAGTTCCTGTCGCCGCAGTTCGCGGGCGAACTCTACGGCCCCGGCCAGCCGCTCGACATCAAGCGCTACTACGTCATCCTGCCCGACAATATCGGCCACGGTGCCTCGTCAAAGCCGAGCGACGGCATGAAGATGGCCTTCCCCAAATACGACTATGACGACATGGTCGAGGCGCAGCGCCGCATGCTCGTCGAAGGGCTCAAGGTCACGAAGCTCAAGCTCATCCTCGGCACCTCGATGGGCTGCATGCACGCCTTCGCCTGGGGAGAGGCGCATCCCGGTTTCGTCGAGCGCCTCGCGCCCTTCGCGTGCCTCCCCGTCGAGATCGCGGGCATGAACCGCATGTGGCGCAAGATGGCGATCGACGGGATCAAGGCCGATCCGGCATGGAACGCCGGTAACTACACCGCGCAGCCGCCAATGGGCCTGCGCACCGCCGCGGACCTGCTCATCCTCGCGGGCGCCAATCCGCTCGCGCTCCAGCAGCAATTCCCGACGCGCGAGCAAGCCGAGGCCAATCTGGACGCCGCCTTCGCGCGCACGATCAAGGATCGCGACGCCAACGACCTGATCTACCAGCTCGACGCCTCGCGCACCTACAACCCCTGGCCCGGCCTCGAAAAGATCACCGCGCGCATGCTGTGGATAAATTCGGCCGACGACTTCATCAACCCGCCCGGCTACGGCATCACCGAAGCGGCGACGAAGCGCCTGAAAAACGCCCGCTTCATCCTCATCCCCGCAACCGCCGAGACCAAAGGCCACGGCACGCACACCTGGGCGAAGTTCTGGAAGGACGATCTGGCGAAGCTGATGGCGGACAACTGAACCCTCTCCCGCGAAGGCGGGAGAGGGATCAATGCTCCGAGGCCCTTCCACCACCCCTACCGCCCCACCTCATAAGCCGACACATGGTTGAGCGCGATCACCCAGCGGCCTTTTACCTTGCGGAAGAGCCGCGTGTTGATCCCCTCCATCGGCTTTTCGGGCCGGTCGAGCCGATAGTGCCCGATCAGCTGCGCCGCATCGGGCGCCAATAGCTCGACCGTCATGTCGTAGAAGGTCAGCGTGCCGCGCGTCGCGTCCGATGCGCCATAGTTGCGGACATAGTCATCGAGCGCGCCCTGCCAGCCGTCCTTGATCCGCCCGCCCGAGACGAAGATAACGTCGGGGTTCTTGAAACCCGCCATATAACCGCGGAAATCTCCCCGATTCCAGGCAGCCTGCATATCCGCGACCACCTTCAGTATCTCGGCGCGCGCCTGCTCGCCCTCTGCTTGCGAGGGCGAGTGCGCCGACACGGGCGACACCGGAACCAGCATGAATGCCGTCAGGGCAAGCAATTGACGCAGCACGAACTGTCTCCCTCATACGCCAGCCGCAGCGCCATGCCCGCGCGGCCTGTCCTACACGCGCCCCATCTGTCATGCTTGCCGCCGCAAACGCAACATCCTGTCGAAATGCCATATTTTTCATGCCTCACATGCGTGATGTTCGCGAAGTTCGGAGAAGTTTGATGCCCCCTCGCGTCCGCTTTATGCGCCGATAGAAGCAAATGCTTCCCCCCCGCTCCTCCAGCCGATAAAGCCCGCGCCATGATCCTCGTCATCGACAATTACGACAGCTTCACCTGGAACCTCGTCCATTATCTGATGGAACTGGGCGCCGAGGTGAACGTCGTGCGCAACGATGCGATCTCCGCCGGTCAGGCGCTGTCCTCGGGCGCTGAGGCCTTCCTGATCTCGCCCGGCCCTTGCACCCCAAACGAGGCGGGGATCTCGCTCGATCTGGTCGGCGCCTGCGCCAGGGCGGGAAAACCCCTTCTGGGCGTCTGCCTCGGCCACCAGTCGATCGGCCAATATTTCGGCGGGCAGGTGATCCGCGCGGGCGAGTTGATGCACGGCAAGACTTCGCCCGTCACGCATGACGGCACCGGCCTTTTCGAGGGGTTGCCCTCGCCCTTCACCGCAACGCGCTACCACTCGCTGATCGTGCCCGAGGAAGGGCTGCCCGAAAGCCTGATCGTCAATGCGCGTGCGCCCGACGGCACCGTGATGGGCTTCCGCCACGAAGGCCTGCCCATCCACGGCGTCCAGTTCCACCCCGAAAGCATCGCGACCGAGCATGGCCATGCGATGCTCGCCAATTTCATGCGGCTTGCGGGGCTGAAGGTGAAGGAACTGGCATGACCACGATCGTCCAGCTTCCCGACGCATCCAGCCCGCTCGATCACGAAACCGCGCTCGCGGCGTTCGAGGACATGCTCGACGGGCGCGCGACGGATGAGGATATCCAGCGTTTTCTCACCGTCATGTCCGAACGCGACGAGACCAGCGTCGAGATCGCCGCCGCCGCCCGCGCAATGCGCGCGCGCATGATCGCGATCGAAGCCCCTGCAGGCGCGATCGACGTTTGCGGAACCGGCGGAGACGGCAGCCACAGCGTCAATGTCTCGACCGCGGTCGCGATCGTCGTTGCGGCCTGCGGCGTCCCCGTCGCCAAACACGGCAACCGCGCGGCGTCGAGCAAGGCGGGTTCGTCAGATACGCTCGAGGCATTGGGCCTCGATCTCGACCGCGCCTCGGCCACCGCCGAACGCAGCCTTGCCGATATCGGCATCGCCTTCCTCTTCGCGCAGAAGCACCATCCCGCACTCGGCAAGCTTGCCCCGATCCGCAAGGCGATCGGCCGACGCACGGTGTTCAACCTCACCGGACCGATGTGCAATCCCGCGCGCGTGACGCGCCAGCTGATGGGCGTCGCGCGCCCCGATTTCCTGCCCGTCGTCGCGGGTGCGATGGAACTGCTGGGGCTCGACGCAGCGATGCTCGTCGCGGGTGATGAGCCGCTTGACGAACTCTCGATCGGTGGCCCCAGCACGATCATAGAGGTGAGCAAGGCTGGCACGAAGACCGCGCGTATCGCGCCCGAGGATATCGGTCTCGAACGGCATCCGCTCGAGGCGCTGCGCGGCGGCGATGCCGCGTATAACGCCGCCGCGATGCGCGCGATGCTCAAGGGCGAGCCCGGCGCCTATCGCGATGCGGTCCTTCTCAACGCCGCGGCCGCGCTGATGGTCGCGGGCCGCGTCGAAAGCTGGGAGGAAGGCGTGGAGGAAGCGCGCGAGGTGCTCGACAACGGCCTTGCCAACACGCTCCTCGATTGCTGGATTGCGTACCGATGACCGGTCCCATCCTTCTTGTCATTCCCGCGAAAGCGGGAATCCATGCGATGTCGACGAAGGCCGGTGGTGCGTCAGCCACCCGCTGGATTCCCGCTTTCGCGGGAATGACACGGGATTTTTGCCGATGAACAAGCTCGACGAAATCTGCACCACCAAGCGCGAGGAAGTCGCCCGTCGCAAGGCGCTGAAGACTCTCGCCGAGCTTGAAGCGGAAGCACGGACGCAATCCGCACCCCGCGGCTTCCGCGCCGCGCTCGATGCCAGGGCGAAGATTGGCCACGCCCTCATCGCCGAGGTCAAGAAAGCGAGCCCCTCCAAGGGGCTGATCCGTCCCGATTTCGATCCGCCTGCGCATGCCGCCGCCTATGAGCGCGCGGGCGCCGCGTGCCTCTCGGTGCTGACCGACGAGCCCTATTTCCAGGGTGCCGACGCCTATCTCGTCGCGGCGCGCGCGGCGGTGTCGATCCCCGTACTGCGCAAGGACTTCATGGTCGATCCCTGGCAGGTGGCGGAGGCGCGCGCGCTCGGCGCCGATGCGGTCCTCATCATCGTCGCGGCGCTCGACGACGGGCTGATGGCCGAAATCGAAGCCGAGGCGATCCGCTTCGGCATGGACGCGCTGGTCGAGGTCCACGACGCCCACGAGCTCGATCGCGCCTTCAAGCTCAAGTCCCGACTGATCGGCGTGAACAATCGCGATCTCAGGGACTTCTCTGTCGATTTTGCGCGCACCTATGAACTTGTCGGTCGCGCGCCCGACGGCTGCACCTTCGTCGCCGAGAGCGGCCTCAGGACCAGCGCCGATCTCGACGCGATGGCCGAGCATGGCGTCAAATGCTTCCTCGTCGGCGAGGCGCTGATGCGCCAGGACGACGTCGAACAGGCGACGCGCGAGCTTCTGGGCGTCGCATGAGCAGGTTGACGCACCTCGACGAGACGGGCGCCGCGCGGATGGTCGATGTGTCGGGCAAGGACGCCACCGCGCGCGAGGCAGTGGCGACGGGCCGGATCACCATGTCAGGCGACGCGGCCGCCGCGATCCGCGACGGGTTGGTCAAGAAGGGCGATGTCCTCGCGGTCGCGCGCGTCGCGGGGATCATGGCCGCCAAGAAGACGAGCGAACTGATCCCGCTCTGCCACCCCCTGCCGCTCTCCTCGGTCGAAATCGACCTCGCTCCCGATGACCGTGGCGTCACCGCCACCGCCACCGCGCGAACGACTGGCCAGACCGGGGTCGAGATGGAGGCGCTGACCGCGGTCTCGGTCGCGCTCCTCACCGTCTATGACATGGCCAAGGCACTCGACCGCGGCATGGAGATCGGCGAGGTTCGGCTTATCGCCAAATCGGGCGGCAAATCGGGCGACTGGCGGGCATGAGCCTGCTGCCCGTCACCGAGGCACAGGCACGGCTCTTCGCGCTGGTGGAGCCGGTGGCGGTCGAAACCGTATCGCTCGTCGAGGCCGCGGGCCGCTGGGCGGTCGAAGATGTGACGGCACTCCGCAACCAGCCCTCCGCGGATCTTTCGGCGATGGACGGCTATGCCATCCGCTTCGCAGACCTGCCCGGCCCCTGGAGGGTGACCGGCGAAAGCGTGGCGGGCAAGGGCTATGACGGCTCGGTCGGCGCGGGCGAAGCCGTCCGCATCTTCACCGGCGCCCCGCTACCTCAAGGCGCCGATACGATCGTCATCCAGGAAGAGGTCGCGCGCGACGGCACCGCGCTGACCCTCACCGGCGAAGGCCCCGCCGCCACCGGCCAGCACGTTCGCCGCGCGGGCAGCGACTTCGCAGAGGGCGACCGGCTGATCGCCGCCGGTGACCGGCTCACGCCCGCGCGCATAGGCCTCGCCGCGATCGGCGGACACGGTACGCTCGCGGCCCGACGGCGCATCAAGGTCGCACTGATCTCGACGGGCGATGAACTCGTTCCGCCGGGCATGCCCGTCGAAGGCGCGCAACTCCCCTCGTCCAACGCGGTGATGCTGGCCGCGTTGCTCGGCGATCTTCCGGTCGACGTTCTCGACCGCGGCATCGTGCCCGACCGCCTCGACGCGCTCAGCGCCGCCTTCGGCGCAGCCCTCGACGCAGACGTGATCGTGACGACGGGCGGTGCCTCGGTCGGCGACCACGATCTCGTCCGCCCCGCGCTCGAAGCCGCGGGGGCGATGCTCGATTTCTGGAAGATCGCGATGAAGCCGGGCAAGCCGCTGATGGCGGGCCGGCTGGGCGCGGCGGTGGCACTTGGTCTGCCCGGCAATCCCGTGTCCGCCTTCGCGACTGCGATGCTGTTCCTCAGGCCGCTCGTCGCGCATCTCGCCGGCGCGCGGGATCCCTTGCCCGCCACACATCGCGCGACGCTCGAAACCGACCTTCCGCCGACCGCCGGCCGTGCCGAATATCTGCGCGGAATCTGGTCCGACGGCATTGTCCGCCCTGCGACCAGCCAGGACAGCGCCGCGATGGTTGCGCTGGCCTCGGCCAATGCATTGATCCTGCGCCCCCCGCACGCGCCCGCCGCGCCGGCCGGCGCAATCGCGGAGATCCTGCCGCTGACTTGACTTGGAATCTTTTGTTTCCTACACGTTCTCCGTTCGTTCCTTTGGAGGTGCGGTGATGCTGACGCGCAAGCAACATGAACTGATCTGTTTCATCAGCGATCGGCTCGCCGAAACGGGCGTTTCGCCTTCGTTCGAGGAAATGAAGGAAGCGCTCGACCTCAAGTCCAAGTCGGGCGTCCACCGCCTGATCAGCGCGCTCGAGGAGCGCGGCTTCATCCGCCGCCTCCCCAATCGCGCCCGCGCGCTCGAAGTGCTCAAATTGCCCGAGCGCGCCGAGGTGAAACCGATCAAGGCGCCGAGCGCCCCCGCACCGCGCGAGATTCCGATCGCCGCCAACGACGTGCTCGAGATTCCGCTGCACGGCCGCATCGCCGCGGGCATGCCGATCGAGGCGCTCGAGGGCCAGAGCACCCTCTCGGTGCCCGCCGCACTGCTGGGCTCGGGCGAACATTATGCGCTCGAGGTGTCGGGTGACTCGATGGTCGAGGCGGGGATTCTCGACGGCGACTATGCGCTGATCCGCCGCACCGACGTTGCGCGCGACGGCGAGATCGTGGTGGCACTGGTCGAGGACAGCGAGGCGACGCTCAAATATTTCCGACGCGAGGGCGCCATGGTGCGGCTCGACCCGGCCAACCGCGCCTATGATCCGCAGCGCTACAGCCCCGACCAGATCCGTATCCAGGGTCGGCTCGCGGGGCTTCTGCGCCGCTACTGATCCCCTCGGCGAGATTGCGGCAACGCTGCGGGGCGCGGCGGGTTGAGCCAGGGATGATCCCCCGGTGACTTCACCGTCTGCACGTTTTGCGACGCGAGGTGGATCGCGAGGCCGCCCGTTTGCGCGAGCAGAGTCCGATCGATCTTGAGCCAGCGTGGCTGGCAACCATCAGGCAGCCGCCGGTCGCTGACGACGATATCGGCGCCGCGGCAGGCCGCGACGAGTTCGCGCCAGGGCATGATCTGGCTGCTGCGCGTGGCGAGCAGGCGCCAGCGGCGCGTGCCGCGGATGATGTCGGCGGCGCAGGCATCGGCATTGCAGCGCGCGCCGCGCAGCGCATCGAGATCGGTCAGTTCACCCTCAAACCCGGCGCTTTCGGCGAGCGCGTCGCGGATATAGTCGCCGGCGCGCGGGCGCAGCAATGCATAGCCACCCTTGCCATCTGCAAGCGCAAGATGTCGACCGTCGTTGCTCACGAGCAGGTCGGGGCCTGGTACGGAAAGCGCCCAGATCAGGCCCACGAATAAAGGCGCCAGCCCCAGTTGGCGCACGCGCGTACGCCAAAGGCATAGCCACAGCCCGCCCGTGACCATGAGCGCGAAAGCCGGAGCGGGCATGACAGGGAGCGCGGCGACCGCGCCCGGCGCTTCTGCGACCCAGCGCGCCAGCCCGAGCAGCAGCGCCAGCGCCTTGCCCGTCAACCACCAGAGGGGTTCGCCGAGTCCGACAAGGTCGCAGACAAGCGCCAGGCCCTCGAGCGGCATGATGATGAAGGTCGTGAGCGGAATCGCGACGATATTGGCAAAGGCGCCATAAACACCCGACTTGTGGAAATGGAACAGCGCGATCGGGGTCAGCGCGATCTCTACCGCAATTCCGGTCAACAGCAATCCGAGCAGCAATCGGCCAAGGCGCATCACAATCGCCTCGTCGCGTCGCGACAGTAGTGCGCGAACGCCCGTATGTTCGTGCAGCGCGACCAGCGCAGTGACCGCCGCGAAACTCATCTGAAAGCTGGGCCCCGCGATCGACTCGGGCCAGAGCAGCAGCACGAACAGCGCCCCCGCCGCAATCAGGCGAAGTGTGATCGCCTCGCGTCCGATCGCGATCCCGCCAAGCACCAACAGCGCCGCGATGCAAGATCGGATCGTCGGCACCTCGGCACCAGTCAGCAATGTATAGCCGATCCCCGCCAAGGCTCCCGCCCCCGCGGAAATCAGTGGCAGCGGCCAGTGCAGCGCGAGCCTGGGGCTGAGCGCGAGCAACCGCATCATGATCAGCATCGTGGCGGCAACCACTGCGGTCACATGCAGTCCGCTGATTGAGAGCAGGTGCGCAAGGCCACTGCGCCGCATCGCCTCGACATCTTCTTCGGTAATTGCCCCGCGATCGCCCGTCGCAAGTGTGGCGGCGATCGCACCCTCGTCACCGCCCACCGAATCGCGCACATGCCGCGTCAGCCGGGCGCGGAAACCGGCGCCCAAGGCGTCGGGCGCGGGCGATACAATCGCGGGCGCCCCCAGTGCCTTGCCAGTCCCGCCGATGCCTGAAAACCAGGCGAGGCGCGAATAATCATAGGCACCCGGCACCGCGGCTTCGGGAGGCGGCATGATCCGCGCACGCAAGGAAACCTTGGCGCCCCGCGCGATTTGCGGCGATGCATCCGCCTCATCGATATTGACGCGCACCCGGTCCGGCAGTTCGGGCGCCTCGATCGGTGCGAGCAGCAGGCGGACCACGCCGCGTGCCGGGAGCGGTTCGGCGGCGAGAACCTGACCGCGAAACTGGGTCACCGCCGGTTGCTCGAGCACGGGCGCGGCAACGCTGTCCGCGCGCCACCAGATGAGCGCGCACCCCGATGCCGCCATGACGCCAATCCAGAACAACCCCCTACCCACGCGGCGCGAAAACCCGATCGCCGCGCCGCCGAGCGCAACCGCCAAAGCCACGAGGAGGAACGCGACCCAACCCGTGCGCATGGGAATCCAGAACCAGGCCGCGATGCCGATCCCCAACGCCACGGGAATCCACAGAGCGAGTTGATCTCGCTCGGCCTCGAGCCAGTTTTCCAGCCATGTCGTAACGTCGCCGGACGCGCGCGATCGGGCCTTTTGCAGCATCGGAAAACCCGTGCTAGGGGCGTGCCCGGTCGTTCTGGCCATCCTGCTTATAGTGGAGAACATGCGCGTGGGCGCAAGCGTTGAAACTCAGCCTGTTGTAACCCGGTTCGCACCGTCGCCCACCGGCTTCCTCCATATCGGAGGCGCGCGCACCGCGCTGTTCAACTGGCTGTTCGCGCGGCACCATGGCGGCAAGTTCCTGCTCCGTATCGAGGATACTGACCGCGCGCGTTCGACCGACGCCGCGATCGAGGCGATTCTCGACGGCATGAAGTGGCTGAACCTCGATTGGGATGGCGACGCGGTTTACCAGTTCGCGCGCGCCTCGCGCCATGCGGAGGTCGCCAATGCGATGCTGGCGCGCGGCGCTGCCTATCGCTGCTATCTGACCCCCGACGAGCTGGCGCAGATGCGCGCCGAGGCTCAGGCGGCGAAGCAGCCGCTGCGCATCCGCTCGCCCTGGCGCGACAAGGTCCCCAGCGATCCCGACGCGCCCCACGTCATCCGCCTCAAGGCACCCATCGAGGGCGCGACCACGATCCGCGACCATGTCCAGGGCGAGGTCACCGTGCAGAATGCCGAAATCGACGATCTCGTGCTTCTCCGCTCGGACGGCATACCAACGTATATGCTTGCGGTGGTGGTCGACGACCACGACATGGGGGTCACGCATGTCATCCGTGGTGACGATCACTTGAACAACGCCTTCCGCCAGTTGCCGATCTATCGCGCCATGGGCTGGCCCGAGCCCGAATATGCGCATATCCCGCTGATCCACGGCAGCGACGGCGCTAAGCTATCCAAGCGCCATGGTGCGCTGGGGGTCGACGCCTATCGCGACGAAATGGGGCTGCTGTCCGAGGCCGTGTCCAACTATCTGCTGCGGCTGGGCTGGGGTCACGGTGATGACGAGATCATCAGCCGCGAACAGGCGGTGGAATGGTTCGAGCTGGCGGGCGTTGGCCGCTCGCCTTCGCGCTTCGACCTCAAGAAGCTCGAGAATCTCAATGGCCACTATATTCGCGAGGCTGATGATACGCGCCTTGCCGATCTGGTTCGTACGCGCGTCGAAGCGCGGATCGGGCGCACGCTGACCAGCAAAGACGTCACGCTCCTGACTGCGGCGATGGCCTCACTCAAGCCGCGCGCCAAGAATCTCAACGAGATCGCGGAAGGCGCTCTCTTCCTCTTCGACACACGCCCGCTCATGCTCGACGAAAAGGCGGCAACTCTGCTAGAGGGCGACGCGGCGAACCTGCTGGCACAGGCGGGCGCCGCGTTGGAGAAGGTCGCCGACTGGTCCACACCTGCGCTTGAAGCCGCGGTGCGCCAGGTGGCCGAGGATGCAGGAATTGGCTTGGGCAAAGTTGCCCAGCCCTTGCGGGCCGCGCTCACCGGGCGTTCGACCTCGCCGGGAATATTCGACGTGCTGGTGCTTCTCGGCAGGGAGGAGTCGCTGGCGCGTATCGCGGAACGGGCAGCCTGATTCGCCCGTGACGGAGTTTTGACAGGAAGGAAGTGAATATGGCCGAAGCACCCGCGAAACTGGCGATGGACGACAAGAATGTGGACTTACCCGTCCTGAAGGGCAGTGTTGGTCCGGACGTCCTCGACATTCGCAAGCTGTATGGCCAGACGGGCGCCTTCACCTATGACCCCGGCTTCACCTCGACCGCCAGCTGCGAATCGGGCCTGACCTACATAGACGGCGACAACGGCGTGCTGCTGCACCGCGGCTATCCGATCGACCAGCTCGCCGAGCAGTCGAGCTTCATGGAAGTCGCCTATCTGCTGCTGAACGGCGAGCTTCCGACCAAGACCGAGCTCGAAAAGTTCGACAACACCATCACCCGTCACACCATGCTGCACGAGCAGCTCGCGACGTTCTATCGCGGCTTCCGCCGCGACGCGCACCCGATGGCGATCATGTGCGGCGTCGTCGGCGCGCTCTCGGCCTTCTATCACGACTCGACCGACATCACCGATCCGCACCAGCGCATGATCGCCAGCCACCGGCTGATAGCGAAGATGCCGACGATCGCGGCGATGGCGTATAAATATTCGGTCGGCCAGCCCTTCCTCTACCCTGATAACTCGCTGAGCTACACGGGCAATTTCCTGCGCATGACCTTCGGCGTCCCTGCAGAGGAATATGTCGTCGATCCGGTCGTCGAAGACGCGATGGACAAGATCTTCATCCTGCACGCCGACCATGAGCAGAACGCTTCGACCTCGACCGTTCGCCTCGCCGGCTCGTCGGGGGCCAATCCCTTTGCGTGCATCGCGGCGGGCATCGCGTGCCTCTGGGGGCCCGCGCATGGCGGCGCGAACGAGGCGGCGCTCAACATGCTGCGCGAGATCGGCACGCCCGACCGTATCCCCGAGTACATCGCGCGCGCCAAGAACAAGGATGATCCGTTCCGTCTGATGGGTTTTGGCCACCGCGTGTACAAGAACTACGATCCGCGCGCGAAGGTGATGCAGAAGACCGCTAACGAGGTCCTCGACAAGCTGGGCGTCACCGATCCTGTGTTCGACGTCGCGCGTGAGCTTGAGCAGATCGCGCTCAAGGACGAATATTTCGTTTCGAAGAAGCTTTACCCGAACGTCGATTTCTATTCGGGCGTGATCCTGTCGGCGATCGGCTTCCCGACGACGATGTTCACCGTGCTCTTCGCGCTCGCGCGCACCACGGGCTGGGTCGCGCAGTGGAACGAGATGATCTCGGATCCCGAGCAGAAGATCGGTCGTCCACGTCAGCTCTACACGGGCCCGACGCAGCGCGACTATGTCGCGATCGACAACCGCTGATCAGGCAGACAGCAAGATGAGGGTGAACCGCGCGCCTTGACCGGGTGCGCTGTCCACCACGACGTCGCCCCCCATCGCGCGCGCCAGCCTGCGCGCGATGTAGAGACCGAGCCCGCTGCCACCGGGCTCGTCGTGATCGATGCGCTCGAATTTCTCGAAGATGCGCTCGTGCGCCTCGCCATCGATGCCCTTGCCCTGGTCGGCCACGACCACGCGTACGTGGCCTTCCACGACCTCGCCACGGATCCAGACCATTGCGCCCGCGGGCGAATAGCGCACCGCATTGCCTACCAGATTCACGAGAATCTGCAGCACGCGGCGGAATTCACCGCGCGCGGGCAGCGGCTCATCCGTAGCCGGCTTGTCGATTCGGATATCGCGATCGGCTGCACGGACCGCGAGAAGCCCTGCCGCGCGCCGCGCGATGTCGGCGACGTCGATCTCGTCCATCGCGGGCTGGAAGTCGGGCCGCTCGATCGCCTGCAGGTCGACAAGATCGTCGACCAGCGCGAGCAGATGGCGTCCTGCGGTGGCAATGTCGGTCGCGTAATCGGCATAGTCGCGGCGCAACGGCCCTTCGCTCTGCGCCCTTATGCTCTCGGCATTGGCGATGATCCGCCCCAGCGGCTGGCGCAGCGCCTTGTCGAGCCGTTCACCAAAAGCATCGGGAACGCCGACCGCATCATCGTCATGCGCAAGCCGTGCGGGCACGTTGAGCCAGCTGGCACCGCCGCGAAATCCCCTGAAGCGGCCGACGCCGTCGAGCAGCGGCACCGCGGCGAGGCGAACGCGCCCCGAGATGCCGCGCATCTCCGCAATCTGATCGTCAAAGCGCGTTTTGGCCGCGAGTGCCTCGAGCAATGGGAGCGTCCCCTGGTCGCTCTCGACGAGCTTGAGCAGCTTGGTCAGCGGCTGGCCGATTACCGCGCTCGCCGCCCCGCCGATGGCGGCTTCCGCCGACGCCGACAGCGCAACAATCCTGAGATTCTCGTCAGCCTCCCAGAGCCAGTCGGCACTCGCGCGCAGGAAGTCGGTTTCGCGCTCCATGTTCGCGGTTTCGGCCGGGCTGTGCGCGGTCCGACGGCTCCAGCCGCCGACGGTCAGGCGAACGTCGTTGCCTTCGGGCTGGGCGCGCACCCACAGATCGACATCCTCCGCCCCGTCCGCCGCGATCACGGCGCGCGAGATCAGGATGCCGAGCCGCTGGGCAAGCCGCGCCAATGTCGCGATCTGGGGTACGGCCAGCATGCCGCCCTCCTCGCCCCCGGCGCGCAAATGCAGATCAAGCAGGGGCGTGTCGGCCTCGACCAGCCGTCCCTGCCGGTCAACGCGGCCATGTGCGGTCAACGCGGTCATGGCGCCCACCCGTTACCGCGCTCGGCGAGACGCGTTGCGAGCGAGGCGATCGCGGTACGGTAGCCAGGATCGATCTGCCAGGGACGGATCGCCTCCATCGCCTGCACGGGAATCAGCGTATCATAGGCATTCATTGCATCCGAAAACTCGGCGTCGCCCAACCCCATCGCAAGCAAAATCGCCGCAGCGGACTCGCGGTTCACGTCGAGTGCCCTCATCAGCAGGATCAGCCGATCGCCATAGGACGGCAGGATCATGTCGCGCGCGGCGTCAAAATCGAGCCCGGCGCGCGTTGCAAGGATCGCGACAAGCAATGCCAGCCGCCCTTCGACGCACGCCGCCCTCAGCACCTGATCGTCGAGCCAGCCGCGCTCGCCGAGCAGCCTCGCGAGGTGCATCGCCGAAGATTCGAGCGTTTCTCCCTCGTCATGTGCTGCGAGGATTGTCGATGCGACATCCATCAGGGCGGTGTCGACCTGCGCTGGATCAGCGCCGTGAAGCCGCGTCATATAGTCGCGCAGCGCTGCGGCGACCCACCAGACCAGGCGATAATGGAGATCGGCGGGCAGGTCGGTGCGCGGCAGGACCTGTTCCTCGAAGATGTAATATCGGCGGCTCTCGGCAATCAGCAATGACATCGCGGCCGCCGACAGCGCGGCGTCGGCGTCGGCGAGCAGTGCCTCGATCAGCGTGCTGACCTCGCCATTGGCGGCGGCATTGCGGCGCAAATCGTCGGCGACCCGCTGCTCCTCGACGCGCGCGAGCAACAGCGAAACGAGTTCGATATCGTGGAGCGCCCGCGCGCGTTCGAGGACGGGCATCGCGATCGCCACGCGCGCGCTTCCGAGTGCGGCGACAAGTTCGGGAGAGAAGCGCGCGGCATGTTCCGA
Organism: Sphingobium sp. FW306-1B-F04DB; assembly: GCF_058781925.1. NCBI lineage: Bacteria > Pseudomonadati > Pseudomonadota > Alphaproteobacteria > Sphingomonadales > Sphingobiaceae > Sphingobium > Sphingobium sp. FW306-1B-F04DB. Next base: position 44,444 of record NZ_JBYSXE010000017.1, read on the forward strand.
GACGAGCCGTTGCCGGACATCGCTTTCGACCGTGGCGACAAGCCGCACGATGAAGCGGCGCACGGTAACCCGCTGATAGTCGCTGAGCCGCATCGTATCGGGAAGGAACAGGTCGACGAGCGATGCGAGCCTATGACGCGTCGCATGCGCCGCGCGCGCGGCGTCGGCCAGCAGCCGCTCGGCGCCGATCGGCTCATGCGCCGCCTTGTCACTGTCCTCCGCGAACATGGCACCGCGATAAACGAGCATAGTTAAATTGCTCTTAGCGTCATTCGGCCTGGTTTCGCGGCCCATGTCGTTGATCCGCACGTCGACGGTGAACGGTCGTTGGTCGAAGTCGCCACCGCAGCTTGCTCGAACTGTATTACACAACCAACACGCCAAGTCGAAGACGGCGCGTACCGAGCGTAGCCCGGTGAGATACAGACACTCGAAGGGAAATCAGGATGACCAATTCCATCGCATTCATGCGCGCGGCCGTGATCGGCCTCTCGCTCGCCGCGACCTCCGCCCCGGCGCTGGCCGGAGAATCCGAAAATGCGGAAAAGGCACAGCTCACGCTCGACGCGAAGACCGGCAAGTACTGCTACAAGGCCTCGTTCACCGGAACGCGCATGTCCAGGTCGGTTTGCCGCACCCGCGAGCAGTGGGCGGAGGAAGGCGTCAAGATCCCGGCGAAAGCCGATACCGAGATCGCGAAGAAGTAGCGCTGCCGTTGCCCGGGGCGGCGTCGACCGCAAACGCTGCCCCGGGTCTATCCCCGTTCGGTGACGGGCAGGTTACCCTCGCGGATTCTGCGGCCCAGCAGCCGCTGACCGAAGATGAGCGCGCCGAACGCTGCGAGCGCGGCAGCGGCGATGCCGCCCACCGGGTAGCCGAAAAAGGCGAAGGGCAGATAAAGGGCGGCGAGCGCGGGTGCGTTGACATAGGAGCGCCCGACAAGCCTGTCCTGCCCCGACACCGCGACCATCAGCGCGATTGCGGTCAGCGCCAGCGCCCAGACCCCCCAACCCGCGCCGTCGCGCGCCAGACGCCAGGCGAGCGCGCATGCTGCAATTGCAAAGACGATATCGCGACCGGTCCGCCACAGGCGGTTCCATTTCGCGGCGCGCAGCGCCACGCCGTCCATTCGCCGGGGGATTGCCGCAACCGGCCCCGACAGCGCGAGGGCGGCGGTCCCCGTCGTAATCCAGCCATTGCCGAAGGCGGGCAGCGCCGATGCCGCGAGCAGGATTGATCCCGTGCGTAGCCAGAGCGGCTTGATATTGCGTCCAAGCAGGAACGCGGTGATCGCCTCCGATAACGATCCGGGCAGGAAGTCATTGCCCTTACCGCTCAGCAACTGCGCTTCGGTCTGCCGCGCCTCGTCGGCGCGGTCGATGAGCCAGACAGAGCCGATGCCGGTCTCTATGCGCATCGCCTCGGCCTGGATCACCCGTCGCAGCAGGGTCGACTGAAGATCCCAGTCGCCGAGCATCGCGACGGTCCGGCGCAGCGTGGCGCCGTCGACCAGCGCAATTCCTGACCAGCGTGCTCCCGCGTCGATTCGCTCGAAGCGCAGCGTCTCGCTGGCATCCGGGAGCGTGAAGATACTGGGCGCATTCGCGCGACCGGCTTTATCGATCACTTCCTGCCGCGCAATGACGCCGTCGCCGATCAGCAGCAGCCTTTCTTCGGGATGGATGCGATCCGCCGCATCGGCGACGCTGCGCGCCAGTTCGACGGCGATGCCGTCGCGGCGCAGCCGATCGACCGCCCCGACCAGCGCCGAGGGTACGCGTTCGACGAGCACGACGACATGCCGTGCGCCAGCGGCGGCGACCTGCCGGATCTGATATTCAATCAGCGTCTGGCCAAGAAAGGGCAAGGCGGCGCGCAGGCCGCGATTGTCATCCTCGCGTTCCGAACAGCCGATAATCAGACTGGCGAGCGCCACGTACGTCCCTCAACCCCCAAAAAACCTTGACGGTCGATAGGCTTTCCGCGCGGCGGTGCAAAGGGGGGTTCAGCAGTCGAAGGATGCGATCGCGGCATCGATGCGACGGAACGCGCCGGGATCGCCAGGCACAGTGCGCGACGCCTGTTCGGCCGCCTCCATCAGCCGGACCGCGCCAAAACTCGCCGCAAGACCTTTGAGCCGCCATGCTGCGGCGCGCCAGTTGGCATCGCAGCGCGCACGTGAAAGGAGGTCACGCTGCCGCCCCGCGCTCTCAAGAAACGCGCTGCGCAACTCGGCGATCAATGCGGGATCGTTGCCGACCGCCGCCGCCAGCGCGGTATCCAGGGCTCCGGGATCATATGCCATTCCGTGCGATATATCCGATGAGCCTTAAGGAGCGGTTTCCATAAGATGTTCCTTGACCGGAAATTCATGATAAACATGCGTCATGACAGGGGGATCACGGATCATCGACATCCGCCGCAGGGCGACGGGAACGGGGACTGAAGACGCGGAAGGCGCGCCGCCCGGCGACGCCGAGGCGGAGGTTCTCGAGCCGATCTATTTCCCGGACGATGAAGAGACGTTTTCGCAGGGGCGCGATCGGGCCGCCGCGGTCTTTTGCCTTGTACTCGCGCTTTCCTGGACGGGGTTCACGATGTGGGCTTTCTGGGATGGCCTTGGCGGCCGGCTGCCCGCGCCCGCGGAGGCGGTTGCGTTCTTCGTCAGCATCAGCGCGCCTTTGGCACTGATCGGTGTCGTCTATCTTCTGCTGATGCGCAGCAGCCGCCGCGAGGCGCAGCGCTTCGCGGGCACCTCGGCCGCGCTCCGATCCGATTCGCAATGGCTTGAATCGGTGCTGCGCTCGGTCACGCAGCGGATCGACGAGAACCGCGCGCTGCTCGCCGAACAGTCGCAGCAGCTGATGGACATTGGCGAGGAAGCATCGGCGCGTATGAAGGTGGTGAGCGATGCGATGCACGGTGAGGTCGAATCGCTCGGCCGGCAGGCACACGCACTCAAGACCGCGGCCACCGCGGCGCGTGCCGACATGACGGTGCTGCTTGCAGATCTGCCCAAGGCGCAGGTCCAGACGCGACGCATGGCCGAGGACCTGCGCGATGCGGGGCTGAAGGCGCATGAAAACGCCGGCGCGCTCGAGGCGCAGCTGTCCTCACTGACGTTGCGCGGCCGCGAGGCGGACGAGATCGCGGGCGGCGCCGCGCAACGGCTCGCCGCGCATCTCGCCAGAATGGAAAGCACGAGCGACGTCGCGGGGGCACGACTGGAAGCGGCTGCGGGACAGATGACCGAAGCCGTCGACGCCGCGCTGTCGCGCGCCGCCGAGGCAATCGACGCTGCACGCCAGGGCATGGAGGCGCAGGGCGCCGCGATGCTCGCCATGGTCGAACAATCGCATGCCGCGCTCGGCCAGACCGGCGAGGAAGCCGCGCGCGCGCTGACCGCGCGCGTCACCGACATCAACGCCCGGATCGAACAGCTGGGCCAGTTGCTCGCGACGCACGAGGCGGTGTCGCGCGATATGGTCACCACGCTGCAGACCGCCTTTGCTGAAGCCGAACAGCGGCTCGTCAGCCTTGATGAGACGGGTAGCGAGCGCACCGGCCGCCTGTCCGAAGCGATCGAGCATCTTCATGGCCATGCCGAGCGGATGACCGAGGTACTGCGCCGCGGCGGCACGGTCGCCGACACGCTGATCCAGAAGTCGGAATCGCTGCTCACCGCGCTCGACGCCAATGCGCGGGAGCTCGACGAGACGCTGCCCGGCGCGCTTGACCGGCTCGACAGCAAGGTCAGCGCCAGCAAGACGCTGCTCTCCTCGGTCGTGCCTGAGGCCGAGAAGCTCGAGATGACGACGCTGAGCGCGTATAATCGACTCTCCGAAACCGAATCCGTCGTTACCAAACAACGTAAGGCGATCGACAAGCTGGTCGCCGACATCGACCGCCAGATCACGGCCCGGCAGAAGACCGTCGAGCAGCTCGGCAAGGCGATCGGCCTTGCCGGCGACGAGGCGACGCGCTTCGCCGAATCGGCGGGCCCGCAGCTGATCGAATCGCTCGTCCGCGTGCGCGAGACCGCGGTGCAGGCATCCGAGCGCGCCAAGGAAACGCTCGCCTCGATCGTGCCCGAAACCAGCGCGGCGCTCGGACGCGCCAGCGACGAGGCGATGCGCGAAACGATCACCGCAAAGGTCGAGGCACAGATGGCCGAGATCGCCGCGGCGGCTCAGCGCGCGGTCGCGGCGGCGGACAAGGCGTCGGAGCGCCTGATGCACCAGATGCTGACGATCGCCGACACGACCTCGAATGTCGAAGCGCGGATCGAACAGGCGCGCACCGACGCCGAAGAGGCCAATCGCGATACGCTTTCAAGGAAGGTCGCGCTGCTGATCGAGTCGCTCAACTCGACCGCGATCGACGTCACCAAAATCTTGTCCAACGACGTCACCGACACTGCCTGGGCCGCCTATCTGAAGGGCGATCGCGGCGTCTTCACGCGGCGGGCGGTGCGGCTGCTCGACGCTGGCGAGGTACGCGAAATCGCCCGTCACTATGACGACGACACCGAGTTCCGCGAACAGGTCAATCGATACATCCACGATTTCGAGGCGATGCTCCGCCACATCCTGTCGACACGCGACGGATCGCCGCTCGGCGTGACGATCCTGTCGTCGGACATGGGCAAGCTCTACGTCGCGCTCGCACAAGCGATCGAGCGACTGCGCAACTGACGTGCAACCGCCTGACGGGATCAGGCGGCGACGGAATTCTCCGGGATGACAATCGCGTCCGGGTCGCGCGCGGCAGCGGAAGCGTCGGGCGAGAAGAGCGGCGTCCCCAGCAGCACCGCCGCGGTACCGACGAAGCCGATCGCCGCGCGACCGAGCGATGACTGCGTCACGAGCGCCAGTTTCTTCATCTCATTGTCCTCAATCTGGTCCGCCCGTCATGTCGGGCTGCACGCAAATGCCAGACGAATGATGGAATGCGCGTGGGAGTTGCCGTTGAAATGGCGCGCACACTCCAACGATGCGACGGTGAAGGCTCAAGCAGCGCGTTCATCCGCGCCGTCGTTGGCAGGCGAGGCAGGATTGCCATCCGCTGAACGCGGCTTGGCCAGAGCCCGCCGGGCGATCGCGTGGGCCTGCGCATGGCGGCAGAGCAGCTGCAGGTCCTCCCTGCTGACATCAAGCTCCTCCCCTAATTGCGGCGATTGCGTGATCGATATCCTCCGCATGAAACGCGAGTGTTTGGGGTAGTTCCGCGCCCGCTGCAACGCGGTGCGGATAACTATGCCCCGAAAGGCGATGGAAACCCCAACCGATGGCGAGAAGAAGCAGCGAATTGATCGCGACGGGCACGAGGGCAAAGCTGAAGCCCGCGGCGGTGATGGCGGGGCCGCCGATCACCGCGGTCAGCGCCGCGGCGCCGCCCGGAGGATGGAGGCAGCGCAACACCGACATGACCAGGATCGCGCCTCCGACCGCGATACCCGCGGCGAGCGAGACATCGGGAATCAGGCGCGCCGCCGCCACGCCGACGATCGCGGAAACGACATTGCCGCCGAAAATCGCCCAAGGCTGTGCCAGCGGGCTTGCGGGCAGCACGAAGAGGATCACCGCGGATGCCCCAAGCGGCGCGACGAGCAAAGGCAGATCGGCTGGTGCGACATGCAGGCCCAGGCATGCCAAGCTGGTCAGCGCGATACCGATCAATGCTCCGAGACAGGCCAGCAGCCGGTCCCCGCGCCGCGCGCCAACCGGTTCTGGAACGAGAATCCGCAATATCCGCTGGTGCAGCATGCGTTCAACAACATTCATGGGCGCGATGTGGCTGAGCGACAGACTGCGCGCCACCCAGCATTCAATTGATCGGTGAAAGTTGGGTTTTCCATGCCGCGGCGGCGATCACCCCGGGTGACGAAACAGGTCAAGCGCCTCGACGCCAACCCAGCCATTCACGTAGTTCAGGTAGAACAGGCCAAAGGTCACTGCCGAGAGCGCCGTCGTCCACAGCGCTACGCGCCCGGGTCGAAAATTGGCAGGCGCGCTGTCGGCCTGGCCGGGCGTCTTGGGCAGCCCGGCTTCGTCATGCGTCTTCACGCCGAAGGGCAGTACGACAAAGGCGCACATCACCCAGAAGAGCAGATAGATGGCGAGCGCCGAAGTCCACTTCATGGCGTCAGACCCTTATGATCAACACATCGACGACCGGCTTCTTGCCCGTCCAGTGCGTGGCGCGGCGCCGGACCGCCAGGCGCAACGCCTCGCGTAGCGAGCCGTCGTCGCGCGCGCCCTTGGCGACGGCCTGTTCCGCCGCCGCGCACACGTCCTCCAGAAAGGCCTCGCGATCCTCCTCGACCGGTACGCCGTTGAGCCGGATCTCGGGTGAACCAACCAATGCATTGTCGCGATTGAGCGCGACAGCGACGGAAACCTGACCATTGAGCGACAGCTTGCGCCGCTCATTCATCGTCGAACCGTCGGCGGGGAGGATGACGTCGCCATCAAGCACGAACCGCCCGACATGCTCGTGGCCGAGCCTGAGCGGGCCGTTGGGGGCGAGGCGGATCAGCTCGCCGTTCTGCTGGACGATCGCCTGCTGCACCCCCTGCGAAAGCCCGAAGCGCGCCTGCTCGACCATGTGACGCATCTCGCCATGCACGGGCACGAGGATGTGCGGCCGAATCCAGTGGTACATCGAAGCGAGCTCGGGGCGTCCCGGATGCCCCGAGACATGGACGTGCGCCTGGCGGTCGGTGATCATCTCGATCCCCGCCGCAGCAAGCGCGTTCTGGATGCGGCCGATAGCTATCTCGTTTCCCGGAATCTGCTTCGACGAAAAGACCACGAGGTCGCCCGCGTCGAGCTTGATCGGATGCGAGCCCTCGGCAATCCGCGACAGCGCCGCACGCGGTTCGCCCTGCCCCCCCGTCGCGACGATCATGACATTGCGCGCGGGAAGTCCCATAGCGGTGTCGAAATCGACGACATCCGGAAAGTCCTTGAGATAGCCCGTCGCCTTGGCAACGCGCAGGATGCGGTCGAGCGAACGCCCCGCGACGCAAAGCGTCCGGCCCGTGTCCTTTGCGACCTGTCCCAGCGTCCGGAGACGCGCGGCGTTCGAGGCGAAGGTGGTAACGAGCACCCTGCCCCTTGCCTGGCCGATCACCTCGTCCAGCCCCGCACGCACCGCACCTTCGGAGCCCGACGCTTCGGGATTGAAGACATTGGTCGAGTCGCAGACCAGTGCGAGCACGCCCCCATCGCCGATTTCGGTCAGTTCCTCGGGCGTTGATGGCGCACCGAGCTGGGGCGCATCGTCGAGCTTCCAGTCGCCGGTGTGGAAGATCCGGCCATAGGGCGTATCGATCAGGACCGCGTTGCCCTCGGGGATCGAGTGCGCGAGCGGCACGTAGCGGAAACCGAAGGGCCCGAGCGCGAAGCTGCCTTCATTGTCGACGATATTGAGTTCGACCTGATCGGCGATACCCTCCTCGTCGAGCTTGCCCTGTATCAGCCCCGCGGTGAACGGGGTGGCATAGAGCGGCACGCCGAGGTCGGCGGCGAGATAGGGCAGCGCACCGATATGATCCTCATGCCCGTGCGTCAGGACGATTCCCAGCAGATCCTCGGCGCGCTCTTCTATGAACGACAGATCGGGCAGGATCAGCTCGACGCCCGGATAAGCGGGGTCAGCGAAGGTCAGGCCGCAATCGACCATCACCCATTTGCCCTGGGTGCCGTAGAGATTGACGTTCATGCCGATCTCCCCCGACCCGCCAAGCGCGAGGAAGAGGAGTTCATTGCCGGGTTTGGTCACTTGGGTCTTGTCCAATCCATATACCTGCCATCCCAGCGAAAGCAGGGATCCAGCCGGGCACTTTTTGCGCGCTCCGGCATCGTCTGGATTCCCGCTTTCGCGGGAATGACACTCAGTGTTTCACGCGTTCGTAAAGCATTGCGAGCCCCCGGATCGTCAGATCGGGCTCGATCGCATCGAACACGTCGCTGTGCTTCTCGAACAGCGTCGCAAGGCCGCCTGTAGCAAGAACCTTCACCGGACGTCCAATCTCGGCCTTCATCCGGGCGACAAGCCCCTCCATCATGGCGACATAGCCCCAGAAGATGCCGATATGCATCTGGTCCTCGGTGGTGCGACCAATCACGCTGTTGTTGCCGGCCGGTGCCTCGATCGCGATACGCGGAAGCTTGGCCGCGGCAGCGACCAGCGCGTCGAGCGACAGGTTGATGCCGGGCGCGATGATCCCACCCTTGTACGCGCCGGTATAGTCGATCACGTCAAAGGTTGTGGCGGTGCCGAAATCGATGACGATCAGGTCCCCCTTGTGCCCCGCATGCGCCGCGATCGCGTTGAGCACGCGGTCCGCGCCGACGGTCTTGGGCTCGACCACGTCGAGCGTCACCCCCCATTCGGCGTCCCCCTGCCCGGCGACGAGCGGCGCGGTCCCGAAATATTTTTCCGACAGCACGGTGAGGTTGTGGAGCGCGCGCGGCACGACGGTACCGATGATCACACCGGTCACATCGTCGAGGCCATAGCCCTCCAGATCGAGCAGCTGGCGCAGCCACACCGCATATTCGTCGGCGGTGCGGCGCGGATCGGTCGCGATCCGCCAGCGCGCGCGAATCTCGAGACCCCTGACGAGCGCGAAGACGACATTGGTGTTTCCGGCATCGATAGCGAGCAGCATGATGAACCTTCAGATCAGAAAGACGTCGCCCGCGTGAATGACACGCGCGGTCCCGTCCGCCAAGCGCAGGATGAGCGCGCCATCGGCATCGAGACCGTCGAACAGCCCCTCAACACGGGTATTGTCGGGCAAATTCGCGACGAGTGCAGTACCGCGCGGGTGCGCCCATTCGAGCCATTTCTCGCGGAGCGGCGCCAGCCCTTCTCCGCGCCAGCGGTCAAGCCAGCGCGCAAAGGCGGCCGCCAGGTCTTCCAGAAAGAGTGCCGGGTCCGGCGCGCCATGTCCGGCAAGGCTGGTCGTCATCCGATCCGGGATCTCGGGATGATGCGCGAGGTTGACGCCAATACCGATCACCACCGCGTCGCCCGCGCGTTCGAGGAGAATGCCCGACATCTTGGCGCCATCGAGCAATAGGTCGTTGGGCCATTTGAGCGACAACTGCGCGTGCCTCGTCCATGCAGCGACGACCTCAGCCAGCGCGACCGCAGCGACAAAGGCGAGCGTGGCCGGGGCCGGATCGCTCGGGCGCAACCTGACGATCGTACTCGCATAGAGATTGCCGCGCGGCGATGCCCAGTCGCGCCCCTGCCGCCCACGTCCGGCGGTCTGCGTCTCGGCTCGGAGCCAAAGCCCCTCGGGCTCTCCGGCGGCGGCGAGCCCGAGCATATCGGCATTGGTGGAGGCGGTTGCCTCTACGGTGCGGATGATCGTCAGAACAGCGCCCTGGCTGCGTTCATCGTTGCCACGCCCAGCACCGGGATCAGGAAATAGCCCAGCGGCGAGACGAACAGCGCGGAGACCGCGATCAGGCCGTTCTCGACGACGCTGTTCGATGGCGCATAGGCGGGCGCGGGTTCGTCGAAATACATCGTCTTGATGATCTTGAGATAATAGTAAGCCCCGATCACCGAAGCCGCGATGCCGATCGCGGCCAGCGGCCACATGCCCGCAGCGACCGCGGCGTCGAACACGAGGAACTTCGCCCAGAAGCCGAGCAGCGGCGGAATCCCCGCAAGGCTGAACATGAAGGTGGCGAGCGCCGCCGCCAGTGCGGGACGCGTGCTCGACAGCCCCGAAAGGCTCGAGATCGTCTCGACATGGTTGCCATCGCGGTCACGCATCTGGAGCACGCACAGGAAACTGCCCAGCGTCATCGCGACATAGATCGCCATATAGGTCATGACCGATGCAACGCCCTCTTCGGTGCCCGCAGCAAGCCCGATGAGCGCGAAGCCGACATTGTTGATCGACGAATAGGCGAGCAGGCGCTTGATGTTGATCTGACCGATCGCGGCGACCGCGCCGAGCACGATGGAGGCGAGTGCGGCGAAAATCACGATCTGGCGCCATGCGTCCGAACCCGGGCCCATCGCCTCCACGGCAACGCGCACGGTCAGCGCGATTGCAGCAACCTTGGGCGCGCTTGCGAAGAAGGTCGTGACCGGCGTCGGCGCGCCTTCATACACGTCCGGCGTCCACATGTGGAAGGGCACCGCGCTGATCTTGAAGGCGAGGCCCGCGAGCACGAAGACGAGCCCGAACAGTTCCCCGTTCGAGAGGCCGTCCTTCATCGCGACCGCAATGCCCTCGAACATCGTCGTGCCCGAAAAGCCGTAAAGCAGCGTGATGCCGTAGAGCAGGATGCCCGACGCCAGCGCGCCGAGGACGAAATATTTGAGCCCCGCCTCGGCCGAGCGCGTGTCTCGGCGCATGAAGCTGGCGAGCACGTAAGCCGCAAGGCTGTTGAGCTCGAGTCCGACATAGAGCGTCAGCAGGTCTGCGGCCGAAACCATCATCCCCATGCCGACTGCGGCAAGCACGATCAGCACCGGATATTCGGCGCGCAGCGCGCCGTCCTTGAAGAAGTCCGGCGCGATGATGATCGAGACTGCCGCCGCAATGAAGATCAGCAGCTTGGCGAAAGCGGCGAAGGCGTCTGCGCGGTAGAGGCCGTAAAAAGCCTCGCCGCCATGACCGGCGGGGCCGAGCAGCGCAAGGCCGGCGGCAGCGAAGAGGAGCACCGAGAGCCAGCCGATCGCGCGCGTCGACTTGTCGCCGACATAGGCCGCGACCATCAGCAGGACGAGCGAGCCGAGACTCAGAATGACCTCGGGGAGCGCCATCTGAAGGGAAGCAACGTAGTCCATCAGTGCGCCTCCCCGTGCGCTTCAACTTTGACTGGTGCTTTACCCATGGCGAACTGTGCGTCGCCGACGGGTTTTGCGCGTTCGATGCGCGCGAGCAAGGTGCCGATATCGCGGCGCATCGGCGCCATGAAGCTCTCCGGATATACGCCCATCCACAGCACGACGGCGGCGATGGGGGCCATCAGCCACATCTCGCGGTGAGACAGGTCGGGCATGGCGCGGACATCGTCCTTGTCGAGCTCGCCGAACGCGACGCGACGGTAGAGATAGAGCATGTATGCGGCGCCCAGAATGATGCCCGTGGTACAGATCAGCGTGACAAAGCTCGATACCTGGTAGGTGCCCGCCAGCGACAGGAACTCGCCGACGAAGCCGCTGGTGCCCGGCAGACCGACCGAAGCCATGGTGAAGAGCATGAAGAACAGCGCATATTTGGGCATATTGATCGAAAGCCCGCCATAGCGGTCGATCTCGCGCGTGTGCAGGCGATCATAAATGATGCCGACACACAGGAAGAGCGCGCCCGAGACCAGGCCATGCGAGAGCATCACGATCATCGCGCCCTCGAGACCCTGACGGTTGAAGGCGAACAGGCCGATCGTCACGATCGCCATGTGCGCAACCGAGGAATAGGCGATGAGCTTCTTCATGTCCTGCTGCACAAGCGCCACAAGCGAGGTGTAAACGACCGCGATCATCGACAGGCCGAAGATCACCCAGATCAGCTCTGCCGAAGCCTCGGGGAACATGGGGAGCGAGAAGCGGATGAAGCCGTAGCCGCCCATCTTCAGCAGCACGCCCGCGAGGATCACCGAACCCGCGGTCGGCGCCTGCACGTGCGCGTCGGGAAGCCAGGTGTGGACGGGCCACATCGGCATCTTCACCGCAAACGAGGCGAAGAAGGCGAGCCAGAGCAGTGTCTGGGCTTCCACGGGGAAGTCGTAGTTCATCAGTTCGGGGATGAAGGTCGTCCCCGCCTCACGCGCCATCCACAGCATCGCGATCAGCATCAGCACCGATCCGAGCAGCGTGTAGAGGAAGAACTTGTACGACGCGTAGATCCGGTCCTTGCCGCCCCAGATGCCGATGATCAGGTACATCGGGATCAGGCCGGCCTCGAAGAAGATGTAGAACAGGAACAGGTCCTGCGCGGTGAACACGCCGATCATCAGCACTTCCATGAACAGGAAGGCCGACATGTATTCGGGCACCCGCTTCTCGATCGCCTCCCACGAAGCGAGGATGCAAATCGGCATCAGGAACAGGGTGAGCATGATCAGCATCAGTGCGATGCCGTCGATGCCCATCGCCCAGGCGAAGCGACCGAATATCTCCTGATATTCGGTGAACTGCCACTGCGAGCCCAACGGGCTCGCGTCAAAATTGAGCCAAAGCACGATGCCGAGCGCGAGGTCAACGAGTGTCGCGACGAGCGCGAGCATGCGCGCATTCTGCGCATTCAGGTAAAGGCACGCAACCGCCGCCGCCATCGGAATGGCGAGCATCAGCGAAAGGATGGGAAAGCCGAGCTGGTTCATTGTGCGATCGCCCACACTGCCCAGGTCGCCGCTGCGGCAAGGCCGATCAGCATGACGAAGGCATAGCTGGCAAGGAAGCCCGACTGGAGCTTCGCGGTGAGCCCGTTGCCCTTGACCACGAGCGCGGAGATGCCGTCGGGGCCGAAGCGGTCGATCGTTCCTTCGTCGCCACCCTTCCAGAAGAGGCGGCCGAACCAGAAGGCAGGTTTCACGAAAATCAGGTCAAAGAGCTCGTCGAAATACCACTTGTTGAGCAGGAAATCGTACAGCACGCGGAACTGGGCCACGAACTTCTCCGGAATGTCGGTGTTCACGATATAGGCGCGCCAGGCGATGAACAGGCCGATCGCCATCACGCCGAAGGGCGTCCATTTCACCCAGGTCGGCACCTCATGCATCGCGTGCATCAGGTGCGCGTCGAAGGCGAGGCTGCCGTTCCAGAAGTGGACGCCATGCTCGGCCTCGACGAACTGGTGGTGGAAGAGGAAGCCGGCGAAGATCGCGCCCAATGCCAGCAGGCCGATCGGAATCAGCATGGAGAGCGGGCTTTCATGCGGATGATAGCCGCCCGTGCCGGTGTGCGGCAGCGGATCGTGTTCATCGGCATGATGCTCTTCGGTAGGCTCGTCGCGATGCTCGACCACATGATGCACGGCGTGCTGGATATGCTCGGATTCGACCCAGCGGGGCTTGCCCCAGAAGGTCAGGAACATGAGCCGCCACGAATAGAAGCTGGTGAGCAGCGCGGCGAAGGAACCCACGAAGAAAGCGAGCTGGCCGTTGGTGCCCGAGGCGAAGGCGGATTCAAGGATCGCGTCCTTCGAATAGAAGCCCGCAAAGCCCAGCACGCCCGGAATGCCGACGCCCGTGATCGCGAGCGTGCCGATCAGCATCACCCAGAAGGTGAAGGGGATCTCCTTACGCAGCGCGCCGTAATAGCGCATGTCCTGCTCGTGGTGCATCGCGTGGATCACCGAGCCCGCACCGAGGAAGAGCAGCGCCTTGAAGAAGGCGTGCGTGAAGAGGTGGAACATCGCCGCGCCATAGGCGCCGACGCCCGCCGCGAAGAACATGTAGCCGAGCTGCGAGCAGGTCGAATAGGCGATGACGCGCTTGATGTCGTTCTGACAGGTGCCGACGGTGGCGGCGAACAGGCAGGTCGCGGCGCCGATGAAGGTGACGAAGCCGAGCGCGGTCTCGCTCTGTTCGAACATCGGCGAGAGACGGCAGACCATGAAGACGCCCGCGGTGACCATCGTTGCCGCGTGGATCAGCGCCGACACGGGGGTCGGGCCTTCCATCGCGTCGGGAAGCCAGGTGTGGAGGCCGAGCTGCGCCGACTTGCCCATCGCGCCGATGAACAGCAGCAGGCAGAGTATCGTCATCGTGTCGAGGCGGTAGCCGAGGAAGCCGATGGTCGATCCGGCCATGCCCGGTGCGGCTTCGAGGATCGCGGGGATCGAGACGGTGCCGAACACGAGGAAGGTGCCGAAAATGCCCAGCATGAAGCCGAGATCGCCGACGCGGTTGACCACGAAGGCCTTGATCGCCGCGGCGTTCGCGCTCGGTTTCCGAAACCAGAAACCGATCAGCAGGTACGACGCCAGACCCACGCCTTCCCAACCGAAGAACATCTGGACGAGGTTGTCAGCGGTCACGAGCATCAGCATCGCGAAGGTGAACAGCGACAGATAGGCGAAGAAGCGCGGCTGATCCGGATCGTCCTCCATATAGCCCCAGCTATAGAGATGGACGAGCGCCGAGACCGTCGTGATGACAACGAGCATCACCGCGGTCAGCGTATCGACGCGCAGGGACCACGCGACATCGAGGTCGCCCGACTTGATGAAGTCGAGCACCGGGATCACCTGCGCAGGCACTTCGCCGCCAACATGGGCGAGGAAGATGGGCCAGCTCAGCAGGCACGAGATGAACAGCCCGGCCGTAGTGAGCGACTTGGCGACGGTGTTGCCGAGCGCGCGGTTGCCGAGCCCTGCGACGATGGCTGCCAGCAGCGGCAGGAAGACGATTGCGTGGATGGAGGTCACCGGAAATTCACCCCTTCATCCGGTTGATGTCATCAACCGCGATCGTGCCGCGGCCACGGAAATAGATCACCAGGATCGCAAGCCCGATCGCTGCCTCGCCGGCGGCGACGGTCAGCACGAACATCGCAAACACCTGCCCCACCATGTCGCCGAGATAGGACGAGAAGGCGACGAGGTTGATGTTCACCGCGAGCAGGATCAGCTCGATCGCCATCAGGATGATGATGACGTTCTTGCGGTTGATGAAGATGCCGAGCACGCCCGTCACGAAGAGTAGCGCGCTCACCACCAGATAATGCTGGATGCCGATCACAGCTGCACCCCCTCGCCCACGGGCGGATTGACGTTGCGTACCGCATCTTGCGGACGCCGCTTGACCTGCTCCGAGATGTTCTGCGGACGGACGCCGCCACGCGCACGGTGCGTCAGCACGATCGCGCCGATCATCGCGACGAGCAGGACGAGCCCCGCTGCCTCGAAAATGTAGAGATAACGCGTGTAGAGCAGCGCGCCCAACGCCTCGATATTGGGCTGGTCGGCCGCGATCGGCGAGATGCGCTGCGCCAGCTCGATGCCGCCCGCCTGCCAGGCGCCGACCGCGAAGATCATCTCGCCGACGAGCACGAGCGCGAGCAGCAGCCCGAACATCGCGTAATTGGCGAAGCCCGCGCGCAGCTCGGCGAAGTCGATGTCGAGCATCATCACGACGAAGAGGAACAGCACCGCGACCGCGCCGACATAGACGATGACGAGCAGCATCGCGATGAATTCGGCGCCCGCGAGCAGCATCAGACCCGCCGCATTGAAGAAGGCGAGGATCAGCCACAGCACCGAGTGCACGGGGTTGCGCGCCATGATCGTCAGCACGCCGCTGGCGATCACCATGATGGCGAACAGGTAAAAGGCGAATATCTGGATCATGCGCCCGTCCCTTCCGGTGTCATTCCCGCGAAAGCGGAAATCCATGCGGATTCGGGGCAGGACACCGCCATCGTCTGGATTCCCGCTTCCGCGGGAATGACAATGTTGGCTGACTTGAAACTCATGATCGAACGGGCTCCCCTGTTCCGTGGGCGCTTAGCGATAGGGTGCATCGGCGGCAAGGTTCGCGGCAATCGCGCGCTCCCACTTGTCGCCATTGGCGAGGAGCTTCGCCTTGTCATAAAGCAACTCCTCGCGCGTTTCGGTCGCGAACTCGAAGTTCGGGCCTTCGACGATCGCGTCGACCGGGCAGGCTTCCTGGCAGAAGCCGCAATAGATGCACTTGGTCATGTCGATGTCGTAGCGCGTCGTGCGGCGGCTGCCGTCCTCGCGCGGTTCCGCCTCGATCGTGATCGCCTGCGCGGGGCAGACGGCCTCGCACAGCTTGCACGCGATGCAGCGCTCTTCGCCATTGGGATAGCGGCGCAGTGCATGCTCGCCACGGAAACGCGGGCTGAGCGGGTTCTTCTCATAGGGGAAGTTGATCGTCGCCTTGGGCTTGAAGAAATACTTCAAGGTCAGCCAGTGCGCCTTGACGAACTCCCAGAGCGTGAAGGTCTTGATGATGTGGGCGAGGCTCATGATACGCCTCCATAGCGCGTAAGCATCAGATATCCGGACACGAGGAAGACCCAGAACAGCGACAGCGGCAGGAAGATCTTCCAGCCCAGCCGCATGAGCTGGTCATAGCGGTAACGCGGCACCGTCGCCTTGATCCACGAGAAGATAAAGAAGAAGACGAGGATCTTGGCGAACAGCCAGAAGATGCCGGGAATGGCGTAGAGCGGCGCCCAGTCGATCGGGGGCAGATAGCCGCCCCAGAAGAGAATCGCGTTGAGCGCACACATCAGGATGACGTTGGCGTATTCGCCCAGCCAGAACAGCGCGAAGCTCATCGACGAATATTCGGTCTGGTAGCCCGCGACGAGCTCGGACTCGGCCTCGGTGAGGTCGAAGGGGGCTCGTGCGGTCTCGGCGAGCGCCGAGATCAGGAACACCACCGCCATCGGGAAGAGCAGCGGGTTGAAGCCATAGGCGTTGATCAGCCCAAAGATATGGCCGCGCTGGTCCTCGACAATGCCGGTCATGTTGAAGGTGCCCGCGTAGAGCACGACCGAGATCAGCACGAAGCCGATCGAGACCTCGTACGATACCATCTGCGAAGCCGCGCGGATCGCGGAATAGAACGGATATTTCGAGTTGGACGCCCAGCCCGCGAGGATCACGCCGTACACGCCGAGCGACGAAGCCGCGAGGATGTAGAGCAGGCCGACATTGATGTCCGCCAGCACCATGCCCTCGCCGAACGGGATCACCGCCCAGACGATCAGCGCCACCGTGAAGGTGATGATCGGCGCGAGCAGGAACAGGCCACGGTTCGCGGCCGACGGGATGATCGTTTCCTGCAGGAAGACCTTCAGGCCGTCGGCAAAGGACTGGAGCAGACCCAGAGGCCCGACGACGTTGGGGCCGCGACGCAGCGCCATCGCCGCCCAGATCTTGCGGTCGGCATAGATGATCATCGCGACCGCCAGCAGCAGCGGCAGCGCGATAAACAGGATCAGCAACAGCGTGGCAAGGAACCAGCCGAAGCCATAGCCGAGGGTGGACTGGAAAAACTCGGTCATTTGCCCGACCCGCCCTTTATTGTCATTCCCGCGAAAGCGGGAATCCATGCGGACTCCGTATCGCGCTCACACATCGTCTGGATCTCCGCTTTCGCGGGGATGACACGAAATGGCTGAAGAGCCCTCATTCCGCAGCCTCCAGGAAACGCGCACCGTGGAGCAATTCATCCGAACAGCGCTCCATCGTCGGAGATGCGCGGCAGATCGCGTTGGTCAGGTAGAAATCCTTGATCGGATAGGCCGGGATCGTGCCTTCCGCCTTGGCATCGAGCTTGGGCGGTGCCCATTCATAGGCTGCCAGACCCTCGACGCCCAGCGCAGGGACCTCGGTGGCCATTTCCGCGCGGAGCTGACCGAGCGTGTCGAACAGCAGCGGTTTGCCGATCACCGCAGAAAGCGCGCGGAAGATCGTCCAGTCCTCGCGCGCGTCGCCCGGCGCGAAGACGGCACGGTCGCTGCGCTGAACGCGGCCTTCCAGGTTCACATATGTGCCCGGCTTCTCGCTGTAGGCGGCGCCAGGCAGGATCACGTCTGCGGCATGCGCGCCCGCGTCGCCATGATGGCCGACATAGACCTTGAAGCTCTTGTCGAACTTCGCAAAATCGACCTCGTCAGCGCCGAGGAAGAAGGCCAGCCTGGGCTTCTTGGCGACGATATCGGCGATACCGCCCTTTTGCGCATAGCCGAGCATCAGCCCGCCCATACGCGCCGCCGCCATGTGCAGCACGTTGAAGCCGTTCCAGCCATCCTTGATCAGGCCGAGCTTCGAGACGAGACCAAGCGCCGCGCCATGCGCGCCCTTCAGCCCTGCCCCGCCGACAATGACCGCGGGCTTCTGCGCATCCTTGAACGCGTCGGCAACAGCCTTGGGCAACTTATTGAGAACGCCCAGGTCCTCACCCAGCCATTCGACCTTATAGGTGAGATCGGCTTCGGGGCCGACCGCGAATACCTTGGCACCCCGCCTGCGGACGGCCTTGCGGATGCGCGTGTTGACCAGCGGCGCTTCCCAGCGGACGTTCGACCCGATGATGAGGATCGCGTCGGCTTCCTCGATCCCCGCGATCGTGGTGTTGAAGTTGACCGCAGCAAGGTTGGACGCGTCATAGGCCATGCCCGTCTGGCGGCCTTCGAGCAGATCCGAACCAAGCGAGCGGACGAGCGCCTTGGCGGCGTACATCGTCTCGCAATCGACTATGTCGCCCGCGATCGCGGCGACGCTGCCCTTGGCGGTCTTCGCGACTTCGGCGATCGCAGCAAAAGCCTCTTCCCAGCTCGCGGGCTTGAGCGCGCCATCGACGCGGACAAAGGGCTGGTCGAGGCGGCGACGGACCAGACCGTCCACCGCGTGGCGCGTCTTGTCCGTCGCCCATTCCTCGTTCACGTCCTCGTTGATGCGCGGCAGCGCGCGCAGCACCTGACGGCCGCGGCTGTCGAGGCGGATGTTGGTGCCAACCGCATCCATCACGTCGATCGCAAGCGTCTTCTTCAACTCCCACGGCCGCGCCTCAAAGGCGTAAGGCTTGGAGGTGAGCGCTCCCACGGGGCAGAGATCGACGACATTGCCCGAAAGCTCGGAGGTCACTGCCCGCTCGAGATAGGAGGTGATCTGCATATTCTCGCCGCGGCCGATCGCGCCAATTTCCTCGACGCCCGCGACTTCCTCGGCGAAGCGGACGCAGCGCGTGCACTGGATGCAGCGTGTCATCACCGTCTTCACGATCGGACCCATATATTTTTCGGTCACGGCCCGCTTGTTCTCGTCGTAACGGCTATGGCCCTTGCCATAGGCGATCGACTGGTCCTGCAGGTCGCACTCGCCGCCCTGGTCGCAGATCGGGCAGTCGAGCGGGTGGTTGATGAGCAGGAACTCCATCACCCCTTCGCGCGCCTTCTTGACCATCGGGCTGTCGGTGCGGATCTCCTGCCCCTCGGTGGCGGGCAGCGCACACGAAGCCTGCGGCTTGGGCGGCCCGGGCTTCACCTCGACGAGGCACATGCGGCAGTTGCCGGCGATCGACAGCCGCTCATGATAGCAGAAGCGCGGGATTTCCTTCCCCGCCATCTCGCACGCCTGCAGGACGGTCGCGCCCTGCGGGACTTCGAGTTCGATGCCGTCTACGGTTACTTTAGGCATCGGACAAACTCCCATCGACGCCGATATGTTTGCACGTGGTTTCGATTTTCGCGTCCGCGGGCGGAACCGTCCTCAAATCCATCGGGAGCGGCACGGCACCCCATTGGTCAGTAAACCGGAAATACTGCTGAAACGCGATAAGCCGTCCGGTCTCACCAACAGCCGCAATCTCGGCCTTAAACAAGCGAGCCTGACCTGCCTCGAGCACATTCGACAAGCAGAGTTCAACCACCCCTTCCGCAACGGGCGCGCCTGTCGTGGAAGGTTTTACTTTCGTCAGCGCCGCTCTCAATGCTTTCCAGTTGGGCGTTCTCCCCGGGCGACGCTCATCGACTTGGACAGTCGCGCAGATCGCCGCCAACCGAAACGCCAGCGCCTCGTTGGTTTTAAGAGCGTTGAGATTCGCGTTGGACGACGGAATCTCCATGGCAAGCCAATTCTGGACTGACGCGGGCGCCTTTTGAGGCGCACACTGAGCAACCGCTGCTTCTTGCTTGCCAGCGAACGCTGGTGCGTGGGGCACGGCCATACCTGCCAGCGTTGAGACAGCAACGATGGTGCGAGTGGCGCGGCTCCTCGAAAGCAACATCATTCCGCAGCCTCCATAACGGGCGCGCTGCCGTTCTTCTCGTTAATCCGCCGCTCGATCTCGGGGCGGAAGTGGCGGATCAGGCCCTGGATCGGCCACGCGGCCGCGTCGCCGAGCGCGCAGATGGTGTGGCCTTCGACCTGCTTGGTCACCTCGAAGAGCGTGTCGATCTCCGAAATGTCGGCGTCGCCGGCGCGCAGCCTTTCCATCACGCGCCACATCCAGCCGGTGCCTTCGCGGCAGGGCGTGCACTGGCCGCAGCTCTCATGCTTGTAGAAATAGCTGAGGCGCGAAATCGCGCGGACGATGTCGGTCGACTTGTCCATCACGATGACCGCGGCGGTGCCGAGGCCCGAGCCGAGCTCGCGCAGACCGTCGAAGTCCATCGGCGCGTCCATGATCTGCGCCGCGGGCACGAGCGGAACCGACGAACCGCCCGGAATGACGGCGAGCAGATTGTCCCAGCCGCCACGGATACCGCCAGCGTGCTTGTCGATCAGCTCGCGGAACGAGAGGCCCATCGTCTCCTCGACGACGCACTGCTTGTTCACATGGCCGCTGATCTGGAAGAGCTTGGTGCCCTTGTTGTTCTCGCGCCCGAAGGACGAGAACCAGGTTGCGCCACGACGCAGGATCGTGGGGACGACCGCGATCGACTCGACATTGTTGACCGTGGTCGGGCAGCCATAAAGGCCCGCGCCCGCCGGGAAAGGCGGCTTCAGGCGGGGCTGGCCCTTCTTGCCCTCGAGGCTTTCGATCTGCGCGGTTTCCTCGCCGCAGATATAGGCGCCCGCGCCGCGGTGGACGAAGACGTCGAAATCATAGCCCGAGCCGGCGGCGTTCTTGCCGAGCAGGCCCTTGTCATAGGCTTCTGCGACCGCGGCGAAGAGCGTCTCTGCTTCACGGATGAACTCGCCGCGAATGTAAATGTACGCCGCGCGCGCGCGCATCGCATAGCCTGCGATCAGCGCGCCTTCGATCAGCTTGTGCGGATCGTGACGGATGATCTCGCGGTCCTTGCACGAGCCGGGCTCGGACTCGTCGGCGTTGATGACGAGGAAATTGGGACGTCCGTCGCGGCTTTCCTTGGGCATGAAGCTCCACTTCATGCCGGTCGGGAACCCTGCGCCACCGCGGCCGCGCAGCCCCGAGGCCTTGATCGCCTCGATGATCGCGTCCTGGCCGATTTCCATCAGCTTCTTGGTGTTGTCCCAGTCGCCGCGTTTCTGCGCAGCGGCCAGATTCCACGGCTGGAAACCGTAGACGTTGGTGAAGATGCGGTCCTTGTCCGCGAGAGGCGTGATGGTCACCATTGCCCCCTGTAATCGTGGTTTGCGGAGACCATTTCCTTGAGCGATGTCGGGCCGCCCTCGGGGCAGCTCGTCTGACGGTCGATCTGCGGGCCGGGCTTGGGTGTCTCGCCCCTGGCCAGCGCATCGAGGATCGCGGTCATGCTTTCGAAGGTCAGGTCCTCGTAATTGTCGTCGTTGATCTGCACCATCGGCGCGTTGGCGCACGCGCCGAGGCACTCGACCTCGGTGAGCGTGAACAGCCCGTCGGCGGTGGTGTGCCCCTTGGACATGCCCTTGGTCTTGCACGCCGCGAAGACGTCGTCCGAGCCGCGCAGCATGCACGGCGTCGTGCCGCAGACCTGCACGTGATAGCGCCCCACGGGCGCGAGGTTGTACATGGTGTAGAAGGTCGCGACTTCGTACACGCGGATATGGGCCATGCCGAGCTGCTTCGCGATGTATTCCATCACGGGCACCGGCAGCCAGCCCTGCGTATTGGTCTCAAGCCCCACCTGGCGCTGCGCGAGGTCGAGCAGCGGCATCACCGCCGACTGCTGCCGCCCCGCCGGGTAGCGCGCGATGATTTCCTTCACCTTCTCGGCGTTGGCGGGGGTCCATTCGAAATCGCCCCAGCGCGCGCGGACCTCGGCCTCGTCGGGGATTTGGGGTGCGTCAGCCATTATCGAGCCACCCGATCAACGATCATCATACAATTGCTTCCCGTAACGGATCAGTCCCGCGATTGCCGCGCCGATCAGCAGCGCGCCAAAGGGCATCAGATCCTCACGATCGAACGAAATCTCGCCACCCGAAAAGGCGCCGGACAGCACGCGGATCGCGATGTAGCTGGCCAGCGCCAGCACCGCGAGCTGTACGAACCGGACAAGGGTCGGAAGTGCGCTCAACGATCACACTCCCCGAACACCACGTCGATTGCCGAAAGCACCGCCGTCGTATCGGCGAGCATGTGTCCCTTCATCATGAAATCCATCGCCTGGAGGTGGCTGAACGCGGTCGGGCGGATCTTGCAGCGATAGGGCTTGTTGCTGCCGTCCGACACCAGATAGACGCCGAACTCCCCCTTGGGGCTCTCGGTCGCGACATAGACCGAGCCCGCGGGAACGTGGAAGCCCTCGGTATAGAGCTTGAAGTGGTGGATGAGCGCCTCCATCGAGCGCTTCATCTCGGCGCGCCTGGGCGGCACCACCTTGCGGTCGAGCGACGCGATCGGCCCCTCGGGCATCTCGCGAAGGCACTGCTTCATGATGCGCGCGGACTGGCGAACCTCCTCGATGCGCACCATGATGCGGTCGTAGCAATCGCCCTTCGTGCCGACGGGAATGTCGAACTCCATGCGGTCATAGACGTCATAGGGCTGGCTGCGACGGATATCCCAGGGGATGCCCGCAGCGCGGATCATCGGACCCGAGAAGCCCCAGGCCAGCGCGTCTTCCTTGCTCACGACGCCGATATCGACGTTGCGCTGCTTGAAGATGCGGTTGTCCGCGAACAGCGAAACCGCGTCCTCGAACAGGCGCGGCAGGCGCGTGTCGAGCCAGTCGCCGATATCGGTCAGCAGCTTGAGCGGCACGTCCTGATGCACGCCGCCGGGGCGATACCAGGCCATGTGCATGCGCGCGCCCGAAGCGCGCTCGAAGAAGTTGAGGCAGTCCTCGCGGATCTCGAACAGCCACAGGTTGGGCGTCATCGCGCCGACGTCCATGACGTGCGAGCCGATGTTGAGCATGTGGTTGCAGATGCGCGTCAGCTCCGCGAAGAACACGCGCAGATACTGCGCGCGCAGCGGAACCTCGAGGTCGAGCAGCTTCTCGATCGCCAGCACATAGCTGTATTCCATGCCCAGCGGCGAGCAATAGTCGAGCCGGTCGAAATAGGGCAGCGCCTGCAGGTAGGTCTTGTATTCGATCAGCTTCTCGGTGCCGCGGTGGAGCAGGCCGACATGCGGATCGACGCGCTCGACGATCTCGCCGTCAAGCTCCATCACCATGCGCAACACGCCGTGTGCCGCGGGGTGCTGCGGCCCGAAGTTAATAGTGTAGTTCTGGATCTCGACATCGCCGGGGGTCGGCTTTTCGGCATCGACGCGCGCTTCGAGTTCCTGAAGATGGTCAGCCATTATTTCTTACCTCCCGGCGAGGTCCGCGGCTTTTTGGCCGGAGGCTTCTTCGCCGGCGCCTTGCTGGTGGTCTCGGCCTTGGGCGGCGCCTTCTTCGCGGCGGCCGACTTCTTGGCCGCCTCCTTGTTGGCCGCGGCGCCCGCTCCGGTGTCTTCCACCTTCTCGGTCATCTTGGGCGTCGGCGGCGGAGCCTTGGCCTCGGTCTTGGGTGCGTCGGCCTTCTTGATCTCGTCAGCCTTGAGCGGCGTCGGCGCGCCCTTGGCCTCGGGCAGCTTCGCCTTTTCATCGCCGGGAAGCACGTACTCGGCACCTTCCCACGGGCTCATGAAGTCGAAGCTGCGGAAATCCTGCGCCAGCTGGACCGGCTCGTAGACCACGCGCTTCGCCTCTTCTGAATAGCGCAGCTCGACATAGCCTGTGAGCGGGAAGTCCTTGCGCTGAGGATGGCCGCGAAAGCCATAGTCGGTGAGGATACGGCGCAGGTCGGAATTGCCCGAGAACAGCACGCCGTACATGTCGTACACCTCGCGCTCGAGCCAGCCCGCGACGGGCCAGACCCCGGTGACGCTGGGGACGGGCTTTTCCTCATCGGTCCACACATGGACGCGGATGCGGTGATTTTTCGTCACCGACAGCAGGCAATAGACGACCTCGAACCGCTCGGGGTTTTCGGGCCAGTCGACCCCCGCGATCTCCATGAGCTGCTGATAGGCGAGTTCGTCGCGCAGCGCGGTCATTGCATCGACCAGCGCCTCGCGCTTCACCGTGATCGCGACTTCGCCGACGGATTCGATACCGTCGACGAAGGCGCCGCCGATTGCGGCGCGTACGACATCGATCACGCCCTCATTGGTGGCGTATCTGGGTGCAGGACTTCCCATATCAGCGCTCGATCGTGCCCGAGCGGCGGATCTTCCGCTGGAGCTGCATGATGCCATAGAGCAGCGCTTCGGCGGTGGGCGGGCAGCCGGGGACGTAGATGTCCACGGGCACGATGCGATCGCAGCCGCGCACCACCGAATAGCTGTAATGGTAATAGCCGCCGCCATTGGCGCAGCTGCCCATCGAGATGACGTATTTGGGCTCCGACATCTGGTCGTAGACCTTGCGGAGCGCCGGAGCCATCTTGTTACAGAGCGTGCCCGCGACGATCATCACGTCCGACTGGCGCGGCGATGCGCGCGGCGCGGCGCCGAAACGCTCCATGTCGTAGCGCGGCATGTTGACGTGGATCATTTCGACCGCGCAGCACGCCAGACCGAAAGTCATCCACCACAGCGAGCCCGTGCGCGCCCACTGGAACAGCTCCTCGGTCGAGGTGACCAGGAAGCCCTTGTCGGTCAGCTCCGAATTGAGGTCGTTGAAGAATGCCTGATCGGGCTGATTGTCCGGCACGGGCATGCCGGGAGCCGTCGGTGTGAGCGTTACTCCCATTCCAGGGCTCCCTTCTTCCACGCATAGACAAGGCCGAGCACGAGTTCGCCCAGGAAGATCATCATCGCCGCCCAGCCGGTCCAGCCAATCTCTTCGAGCGTAACCGCCCACGGGAACAGGAAGGCCGCTTCGAGATCGAAGATGATGAACAGGATTGCGACCAGATAGAATCGGACGTCGAACTGGCTGCGCGAATCCTCGAAGGCGGGGAAGCCGCACTCATATTCGGACAACTTCTCCGGATCGGGCTTGTGCGCGCCGGTCAGACGCGAAACCGCCATCGGCGCAAAGACAAACACGCTCGAAAGCACCAATGCCACGCCCAGAAAGAGCAGGATCGGCAGATATTGCGACAGGTCGACCAAGGGACTCTCGTTACGCTCAGAGTTTTCTGGCGCGGCTTCTAGGACTGCCGCACCCGCGAAGCAAGGCTTGGAAGCCGTGAGAATGATTCGCAATTGGACGGATTTCTGCGGCTTTGGACGCCTTCTGGGCCCGTTGCGCCGAGATGATATCGCCCAAGGATCAGGGCAAGTTCCTCACCTTGCTCCGCGACAACGGCTACAATGCCGAGATGATCGAGGGGAAGGACGGCAATTATATCCGCAGCGCCGACTCCGGGGTGCCGATCACGATCTTCTTCCTGAACTGCGAAGCCGGCCGCAAGACTGGCTGCATGACGATCCAGTTCTAGACGGGTTTCAAATGCAAAAGGCGGGGCGCGCCTACCGGAGTGCGCCCGCCAGCAGCTTGTGCAGCCTGGAATGGAGCGCGTCGTTGGCCGCAAGAAACTCCTTGCGCTCCATTGCGCGATCACCGCCACGGAAATCGGTGACGAAGCCGCCCGCCTCGCGCACGAGCAGCATGCCCGCCGCGACATCCCAGGGCTGAAGATCGCTTTCCCAGAAGCCGTCATATCGCCCGGCGGCAACCCATGCGAGATCGAGCGCGGCCGAACCGAAGCGGCGGATCCCCGCGACCTCGGGCGCGATCGCGCCGAAAATCCGCGTCCACTGCGCAAAATCGCCGTGGCCCATATAGGGGATACCCGTCGCGATCAGCGCCTCGTCGAGATGGCGGCGCGAGGACACGCGCAGGCGCTGGTCCTGGAGCCACGCGCCCCTGCCCTTTTCCGCCCAGAAGCTCTCGTCGGTCAGCGGCTGATAGACGAGCGCGCTGGTGATCTCGCGGCTGCCGTTGGCCCGCGGCTCCTCGACGGCGATCGAGATCGCGAAATGGGGGATACCGTGCAGGAAGTTCGACGTCCCGTCGAGCGGATCGATGATCCAGCGCGGCTTGTCGGGATTGCCCGGAATCTCGCCCGCCTCTTCCATCAGGAAGCCCCAGTCGGGCCGCGCCTTCAACAACTCGTCATAGAGCGTGCGCTCGGCGCGCTGGTCGGCCATCGACACGAAGTCCGCCGGGCCCTTCTTGGAAACCTGCAGGTGCTGCACCTCGTTGAAGTCGCGGCGAAGCCGCGGCGCCGCCTTGCGCGCGGCGCGCTCCATGACCGTCAGAAGGCCGGAATGGGAAACCATAGACAATCTCCCCCCTCTCGCTTGCGGGAGGGGGGAGATTGTCTATGGT